>WYBG01000362.1 GCA_011526015.1 Deltaproteobacteria bacterium
CCAAAAAATCCGGGGCGTGGAGCATGTACACGTGCAGGGCGTGGCTTTGAATCCACTCCCCGCAATAAATCAGGCGGCGCAGCTCCCGCAGCGGCCCCTCCACTTTCACGCCGAAGGCGTTTTCCATAGCCATGGCGGAGCTCATCTGGTAAGCAATGGGGCAAATGCCGCAGATGCGGGCGGTAATATCCGGCGCTTCGTCATAATTGCGCCCGCGCAAAAACGCCTCGAAAAAACGCGGCGGCTCGAAAATCTTGAATTTCGCGTCCACCACCCGGTTGTCTTTGATCTTGACGTAGAGGGAGCCTTCCCCCTCTACCCGGGCGAGGTAATCGACTTTCAGGGTTTGGGTTTTGCTGCTTTGGGTTTTAGAGCTTTGAACACTCATATAATCGCCTCACTGAAAATGTGCTCAATTGAAGGTTCGGTTATTTCAACAGAATCATTTTTTTGGCAGTAACAAAGGTTTTATGGGGTGATTCTGCTTTGATCCGGTAAATATACAGCCCGCTGGCGGCCCGGTTGCCAAATTCATTCCGCCCATCCCAGGCAATTTTGTATTTGCCGGCCTTCTCCCGCTGATCTACCAGGATTTTGACCCGCTGCCCCAGGATATTGTAAATCTCGATTTTTACCCTGCTGTCAAAAGGCAGGTGGTATTCAATCGTGGTGGTGGGGTTAAACGGGTTGGGGTAGTTTTGCAGCAGTACAAACTCCTGGGGGATAATCGGGGAAGTATGCCGGTCGCCTGGCTCAAGCAGCAGATTAAGCAGTTTTGTCGTTTCCTGCCGGTATTGGGCGAATTGAGCCTGTTGCGCTTTGAGATATTGCGCCGAGGTGATTCCGCTATTACTTCCCGGTCTGCCAGAACCCGTGGTTTTGCCAAACAACCCTCCCCCGGCAAACAACTCGTTGGTGAGAATATCGATTTCCGAATACACCGAATCACAGAAGTAGGGGGTGGTTTGTGCCCAGGCAGCGTGTTCGTTGATAGCGGCCTGGTAATCTTCATCATAAGTCCGGCAGCGGATGGCCAGGCGTTTGGCTACCGTGGCCAGGGCAGTATCGGGGTGGCTGCTCAAATTGTCGAAACAGGCTTTTACGCTGGCGAGCGGCTCGCCGGTCTTGAGGTTCAGGTAGTAGAGCCGTTCCAGCGCCGCTTTGCTCTCCGCTAACAGCGGGGAAGCATTGGCCAGCGAATCATACAGGATCATGGCAGCGGTATAGTTGGAATCTCGCTCCGCTTGCAGAGCCTCCGTCAGAACGTTCCCGCCCTGGCCGGTTCCTTTTGCAAAACCCAACCCCCCGGTATTCCAACTCCTGCTGAACGGAGAGAAATGGTAACTATCCGGGGGATACAGGCGGGAAGCAATTTCCAGGGAATCGTTAGTACCCCAGTAATTTTCCCGAACATAGACGATAATTTCGCGTTCGTCTCCCTCGCGGTGCATCAAATATCCCCCCACGCTATCCACAATATCGTTGAACCCGTAATCGAGGATCGGAAAAGAAATGTCATATACCTGAATTTCCGGGGGATTTTCGCTGCCTTCGCGGGTGTTCTGGGCCACTAAGTTATACCCCGGCTCTACCATCAGCGGGTAAGAAGAAGCAAAGGAAACCATGCCGGGCGCTTTATTTTCCGTAACCCGGTTGCCGGATAACGTCGGGGAGCTTTGATAAAACACCAGCCCGCCTTTGGCCTGGGTGTTCACAGCGCTGTAGCCGTTGCCGGTGACGATGTTTTCATAGAAGCCGCCCTCGGAGCTGTACTCAAAATAGACCCCTCGCAGGCTGTTATCCCGGAAGGCGCTGTTGCTGACGCGGAATTGGGAATCTAACAGGTACAATCCTTCGGTGCTGTTGCTATCGAATTCGCATTCTACCAGAATTAAATCCGCTCCCTTGGCGGTCAGCCCGGTTTCATTGTTGAAAAAATCGCTGGCCATGATTTCCACGCCGGATTCGTTGGCATACAAGCCGGTCTCATTGCCGGAAAATTCCAGGTGTTCGAAGGAAATCTCTGCTGAGGAGACATTTTGCAGGAACAGGCCAATCTCTCCCTGTTGGAAGGCAGCGTAGCGCAGGCGCAGATCATGCTGCAAATCCCCGTAATCCACCGCCACCCCGCCCATGCGCTCGGTTGGCCGGTAACCGCGGAAAATGATCGTATCCGGCTCCCCGCCCTGTACTCCTTCACAAATAAAATCGCCGCTGACAGCCAGGACTTTCCCGCCATCGAACAGCACTTTCGTTCCCGGTTGCACGGTAAGGGCGTAGCCGTTGGTGGAAACATCTTCCATCACGTTCACATACCCGCTCCAGGTGGTGTTGGCGGTGAGGTCGTTCTGGGCGATGATGTTGAAGGAGAGGGTAGCTTCTGCGGTGTTGCCGTAGGCGCCCATGTTGATGCGGTTGCCGTTGGGATAAGGCTCATTGGAATAGGGATCGGCCGGGTTACCCCGGTCAATGCAAGGGGAATTGGCTTTGAGGTGGAAATTGCCGGCGGCTGCATTGATAAATTTCGGGTCTTTTTCAATGTTAGTGGTATCCGGGGGTTGGTAAGCGGCGCTATCGTTATTCCAGAAGTTGTTGTAGATTACCGTGCCTGGTAGAGCAGGGGTGAAGGCGTTATGGTATAGGATATTATTCTTTATTATTGGTGACTGGCCACTACCAAGGATGTGTATTCCACTGTTATACCAGGATATAGTATTGTTCGTGATTGTTGAAGTAGAGGGATTGTTGGAATAAATCCAGATTCCATGGTCGTCGTTTTCGCCAACCAAAATGTTATTCATTATTTGAGAATTATCTTTAACTAAATTTAGCGTGCTCCCGGAGAGAAAGTGATTCTGCTGGATAATAATTGATGAATTTTGGCAGAAAAGCAGGCAATTATTGCGAAACTCGGAAGTTTCGATAGAGGTTGCAATGCTGGCATTTTCAATAAGAACCGTGGTGGATTCAAAATCAGAATGAGAGATTTCGAGTTTACCGCTGCTGGCAAAACTCCCGGAAATTGCAGTAGCGGCATGCCGGATGGAGGTGTAGGCAAATTCCCCTTCGCTGCCATCTTCAAAGATGAAGCCGGTCCAATCCTGGCTGGCAGGATTTAAGGAAGATGATTGTAAAACAATGGGTGAATTTGCCGTGCCTGCGGCTTCAATCCGACTGCCGTTTGTTACCCGAATCGTTATTTTCTCAAGTTCGTCAATAACATCCACTGAAATAATCGTTCCGGGTTCAATGGAAAGTAGGGCTTGATTCGTAACCACCACATCCCGATCCAGGGTAATAGCACCGCTCCAGGTGGTGTTAGTGGTTATCATCATAAGCGCGGCGGTTGTGCGAAGGGTATCAATAGTTACCATTTTATTGAGGTTCGCATACTCAATGCCGCTCAAAGCCAGGTGAGAAAATTCTCCATTTTTTAAACGCAAACCGGGCAGGGTATAGTCATTAATGAGCGTAACGGCGCTATCCCCGGGAAAAAAGTCAGACCGCGAGCCATCATCACCCCAGGGAATGGATAAATCCCCATCAGGATTGGCAGAATCGGCATCGGCTTCTATCACGCGAATGTTATAACCATTCGCAAATGATGGCGTTCCCCCGGCATAATGCCACGTCATCATCCCGCCGCCAAACGAAGGATCGCCAAAGTTCAGGGTGAGATCAAAGCCAAGCGTAGAACGATTTTCCAGGATAAAATACTCTAAATCATTTCCGGTCCAGATTCCATTCCCCGGTTGCCCCCTCCCGGGCAGGATTCCAACCTTTGGCAACCCGGCAATACTGGTATCCTCCACTGCCAACAGGGTATAGCCGGTAGTATCGTTGGTGATGATCTCGTAATCCAGCCAGCCAATTTGCAGTTTATTCCAGGGGTCCAGGTGGTTGGGCGAGAACTGGTGTAACTCCGCGCTGCCCGTTCCCATCAGGCTGAATTTGCCCAATCCATCTGAGAATTTGGGACCACCTCCAAACGATCCATAGTAATCTCTAAAACCAATCTGGTGCCCAAACTCGTGGGCAAAGCCGCCGAATCCATGCAAAAAGGAGGTCTGGCCGGTAGGAACCCTGGCCCGTTCTCTCCACACGGAATAACGGCCGTTAATACTGCTGGCTAATCCCCCATGGGTATTGCCGGCGCCATAGATAAAGACCCGGTCGATGATGGTTGAATCGGCAATGTCCACATCCAGGCTGTCGGCGAGATAGAGGGCGTGGGCTTTGGCAACGGCGTCATTGAGCAAGCGTTGGCTTGAGGTTATACTCCTGGGATAATGCGCCAGGGGGCTGTCTAAGGTCACCCAGACAATACTGCTGTCGGGCCGGAAGCGATTGATAATGCCGCTGCGGAACATGCTGTCGCTTTCCGCCGGGTGGGTAACTGCCGGTTGGGTGTCAAGCTGGTCGTGGCTGACCTCGTGGTAGTAGTCGCGGAAGGAGCCGTAAACGCGAATACCGTGGGACTCATGATCTGGATGAATTGTGGGGGGATTGTTAGGATCATCAATGTAAGTATTCCTGGTAAAGTACATCTCCCAGAAATGGTGATAGCGGTATTTGTTGTAGATGATATAATTACTGGTATCTGTAGAATCCGATTTAAACCATCCCACACTGCCTCTGGCATTTATATTGGTCTCCCAATCTGCAAACTGTACAAGAAGTATGGCGATTTTAAGGGAAGTATCTTGCAATACCGGTATTGATTCGAGTGAGGTTTGGCTGGCCGTGTCAGCCGAAAAGTAGCAGTCAAGATCATCTTCCGTCTGGGCAAGAGATTCGCTAACGGAGCATAAAAGAAATACACAGATAACGAAAATCGGGAAAATTCTTGGAAAAAGTTTCATTACACACCTCCTGAATTTTGATTAAATCATTGGATAAAGAGAATTTTTTGAGTTACCGCAGATTGATCTCCAACCAATAACCGGCAAAAGTATATTCCGGAAGAAACACTTTGCCCGCTATGATCGGTACCATCCCATCGCACCCGGTAGGTGTTTGGGTAAAGCTGATCTTTTATCAGCGTATGTATTTTTTTTCCTAAGACATCATATATCTCAAGTTGAACTTGTACGGATTTGTTCACACGGAATTCGATAATAGTAAAGTTATTAAAGGGATTAGGATAAATGGAGTTTAATGCGATCTCTTTAAGAAGTATTCGATTATCATATTTTGGTTTAATTGAGGTAATTACCTCCCCTAAAATGCCATTGCGTGAGATTTGCTTCAGCATTACCCGTGCGCCGAAGCCGGGTGCTTGTTGAACCCAAACATATAAGGCGCCTCCACGCTCATCAGAATAATAAGATCTGGCAGAATTAGCGAAGAAAAGGTTTTGAAAAGTGGAGTGAAATTCGATTCCGGTACTATCCCATAGGAATTGACCGGTGCTGTCTACCCTGTGTGCATAAAGTGAGTTTATCGGTTGGTTTCTTTTGTCGGCACCTAAAAAAATAACTCCACATTTTTCATCGGAAACAATAAAGTTAAATCCAGATAGTGAATCAGGAATAATGATAAGACCGCCTTGAATAAATGACACAACTCCACTGATAGTCACTCTTTGCAACCTTGATCCATTCTTCGTCCAGGATACATAAATCCCACCAGCTTCATCAGGCGCATATCCAATAATAACTTGCTGACCCTGCCCCAAGTCAATCCCATTCGGTCCAAATACATACTGACCGGTGGAATCTACACGATTAATTTTCAATTCAGTATCACCAACACCAATAGCACCACCCTGCATCTCAGAAAAGGTACCTCCAGCGCGATATAATTTTGATCCGGGAATACTTCCAATTAGACTATCAGGCCATAGATGATTTCCTGATAAGTCAAGTTTTTGCCTTCGATTGTTTGATTGAAAACTGATAAAGGTATTTCCATCTCTATCAGTCGTATTCACATTGAAGTAACTTCCATTATAAAATTTTTCCCATACTAAGCTTCCGGTAATACTAAACCGTTTTAAAGTGCTTGTTGTATTTGAGCTGTCGTTATTAAATCCTACCACAAAACCCTCATGGTAATCCGGCTTTAAATCTCCCATAATATGCCAGCCATCACTGGCCGGCCCGCTAATTCGTTTGCCGTTTGTTCCATAGCGCACCTGCCCGTTTATATCCACCCGTTGGAGGTAAATTTCATTGTTTATGGGCTCGCCCTGGTCAAAAGTGGAGTGGCGGAAATCCTGCCAGCAGACAATAGCGCCACCGCTGTCATCACTTACCACCGTTCCCCACTGGTTGCTTAGATTGGAGAGGTTCAACCCAAAGATATGGTTGGTGTCTGCCAGGACCACAGCGTTGCCGCCCCACAGCGGGTCGCCGTGGCGGTCGTATTTTTTGGCCCACAGCCGGTCTGCATCCCGGATATATACCACAATAATGGATTGCTCCTGCTCATCCACCGCCAGGTAGGGATAAAGGCCAAAATCCACAAACAGGGCGGAATCAGGAGTGGTAGGCCAGCCGGCAAACAGGAAGGAAAAAGGATTAAGAATTAAGGATAACATAAACGATGATAGAAAAATGCCTCTTTTCATAAAAAAGCCTCCTGTTTTTGCTCAGTTGAAACAGGCTGATTATTCCTCATGCAATTCGCTCTCTTTGCGAAACGCTTCGGCGTAGGCATTAAATCCGCGGAATTTTCGCACGATCTCTTCCCGGGGCATCCCCTTCTCCCGGAACCAGGCGCTCAGCGCCGCCGGATTGGGCGTTTCCTTGGGCCCAAAACATCCGTAGCAGCCGCGGTGGTAAGCCGGGCAGAGCGCCCCGCAGCCGGCCTGGGTTACCGGCCCCAAACAGGGCGTGCCGTGCGCCACCATCACGCACACGTTGCCGTTCAGCTTGCACTCCAGGCACACGCTGTGGGGCGGGACGTTGGGTTTACGCCCGTTCAGGTAGGCGTTGAACACTTCCAACAATTGGTATTTGTTGATCGGGCAACCGCGCAGCTCGAAATCCACGAACACGTGCTCGTTGATGGGAGTGGATTTTTTCAGGGTTTCGATATACTGCGGGGAGGCGTACACCATGGGGATGTATTTCTCCACCTCCGCAAAGTTGCGCAGCGCCTGGATGCCCCCGGCGGTGGCGCAGGCCCCGATAGTGATCAGCACTTTGGAGAGCCGCCGCACCTGGTGGATGCGCTCGGCGTCGTGCGGGGTGGTGATGGAGCCTTCCACTAAGGAAATATCATACGGCCCCTTGCCAAAGGCGCGCGAGGCTTCCGGGAAATAGGCGATCTCCACCGCGCCCACAACATCCAATAATTCATCTTCGCAATCCAACAGCGACAGCTGGCAGCCGTCGCAGGAGGCGAACTTCCACACCGCGATTTTGGGCTTCTTGGTTTGTTTCATGTTCTTCAAGGCTCTCATTAATTTAGCGATTTGGCGATTTAGTGATTTGGTGATTTGGTGATTGGTCGATTTTCAACCGCTTAATCACCCAATCGCCCAATCACTAAATAGTAATTACCGTTCTTCCAAAATATGGCGAACGCGCGGCAGGCGGAATACCGGGCCGTCTTTGCAGATGAAGGGCGCGCCCATCTGGCAGTGGCCGCACAATCCGATGCCGCATTTCATGTTGCGCTCCATAGAGAGGCAGATACTTTCCATGGGCATGCCCCGGTCCATCAGCGCCAGGGCGGTAAAGCGCATCATCGCTTCCGGGCCGCACACGAAGGCGGTGGCGTTGTGGGGATCGAAAGGGGAGCGGGGAATCATGCGCGTTACCACCCCCACGTTGCCGCGCCAGTTGCCAGTGGCGCGGTCCACGGTCACGAACACTTCCAGGTCGAAGCGTTTGCGCCAGTTTTCCAGCTCTTTTTTGTAGAGAATATCCTCCGGCGTGCGGGTTCCGTAAAGCAGAATCACTTTGCCGAACTTCTCCCGCTGGCTGAGCACCTGGTAGAGCGCCGGGCGCAGGGGTGCCAGGCCGATTCCCCCGGCCACGAAGATCACGTCGTCGCCGTAGGCCTCTTCCACCGGCCAGGGCACGCCGAAAGGCCCGCGCACCCCGATGGCCATGCCCGGTTTCAGTTTGTTCATCGCGTCGGTAACGCTACCCACCGCCCGGGTGGTGTGGGTTATCCCGTTGGGATGGGTGGGGTCGCCGCTGATGGAGATGGGCACTTCTCCCACCCCGTACACGTAGAGCATATTGAATTGCCCGGGTTTGAAGCGGAAGAGGGATTTTTTTCCCGCCGGGGCTAACTCCATGGTAAAGGTATCGCCGGTCTCTTTCTGGAATTTTTCCACCCGGTAGATAACCGGGACCATCGGATCACTCATTGCAGCCATTTCTGAATTCTCGTTTTTAAAGTTTTTCGGGTGTTCATGTGTTCGGGTGTTCAAGTAACTTGATCACCTGCGCACGCGAACACCTGAACACGCTGTCACCGATTAAAAATCGTGGCATACTTGGGGCTTTTGTACACGTCCACCAATTGCAGCCGGGTGGACTCCAGGCGTTCTTGCAGCACCCGGGCGAAGCGCACCATCAACTCGTACCCCAATACCTTATCCTTTTCGGATTTATCGCGAATGCACTTTCCGTCCATGACGATGGCGCGCGTCAATTCCAGCGCCCGGGCGTCAAAATGCCAGCGATGGGGCGGAAACAGCCAGGACCAGCCCATCACGTTCCCTTCTTCCACGGTCTGGATGGTGAGAGGGGCCTGCCCGGGGATATAGGTTTCGATGGCGACCAGCCCGTGCCGGATCAGGAAAAATTTTTCCGCCGGCTGCCCCTCCTTGAACAAATATTCGTTGGTGTTAAAGCGCGCGTTCGAGGCGCAGCCCACGATGGCTTCCAAATACTCCGGCGCCAGGTCTTTGAAAAAGGGGTGTTCGGATAAAATCTTTTTGAGGTCTTCCATTTCTGTTCTCCTGATTTTATGGAGTTTCCTTTTTAAAGTGCCTAAAGTGAACTAAAGTGCCTAAAGTGAGCTAAAGTTGATTCCGGGCTTTCATGTGTGTCAG
>WYBG01000363.1 GCA_011526015.1 Deltaproteobacteria bacterium
CCTCCTCAAAAACCCGCTCGGGAGTTAATTTCTTCATGCACTCGAACGTGGAGATGGGGCATTTTTGTCCCCCATGAATGCTGCAAGGGCGGCAGGGCAATGCTCCAATTTCTACCACCCGGTCGCGCTCCCCATAGGGATAGAATCCGAATGCCGGGACAGTGGGCCCGAAAATGGCAACCACCGGAGTTCCCACGGCCGCGGCCAGGTGTTGGGGGGCGCTGTCGTTCGTCACTAACAGGCGCGCCTGCCGGATCAGAAAAGCGGATTGCCGCAGGGTGAATTGCCCGACCGCATTGAATACCGGCGGGGAAATACTGCGTTCGACCTCCCCGGCTACGTCCGCATCAGCCTCACCGCCGATTAAAACGATTTGAAACCCGGCCTCCTTTAACATATTGGCCAGCCGGGCAAAATATTCCGGTAGCCAGCGCTTGGTCGCCCACACCGAGCCGGGCGCCAGCGCGACTAAATTTTCAGGTCGATTGAGCTGCTGGCGGCTCATCCACTCGAAGACCGCTTTCTGATCCTCATCGCTAAAAAAGAGCTTCGGGAGAACCTTTTCATCTGCATCGATCCCGAACGGGTCCAACAAGTGCAAATTGCGGTTGATCTCGTGGATGCCCCTGCGGTAGGGAATGATTCGATTGAATAAAAACCTTCCCGCGCTGTGATCGAACCCGATCCGCAGGGGAATCCCGGCCGCCCATACCAGCGCCGCGCTGCGGATGGAGCGGTGGGGTACCACTGCCAGATCATAGCGGTTTTCCTTTAAACGCCGGATGAGCCGGAAAAAGGGAATGATGCCTTTATCGCGCTTGCGTTTGTCGTAAATGATAAGCTGACGGATATCGGGATGGGTTTCTAAGATATTCCGGGCAGCAGGGATGGCTAAAAAATCGAGCGCGGCGTTGGGGAACAGCTTCTTCGCGCTTTGCAGCAAGGAAAGGGTAAGCATTACATCGCCTACAAAGGCGGTTTGTAAGATTAGAATACGGCGGGGAGTGGAAATACGCTCTTTCATAAGGATGTTTTACAGTCGCCTGGAACCGCCGGGAAAGTGACTTGCAACAAGGCGCTGTGACTTCGATCAATCTTGAGTTCGGGGTTGTGCTTCCCGGCGTTTCCGATAAAACCGGAAAACAAGCAGAACTATGTTTTTAATATGATGATTTATCGAAACTTAACTCGCCTTATTACGCTTCATATTTCTTAAACCGCTCACACTCGATTCAGGGCGACTTTGGGGTCGCAAAGGGCCTTAAAAAGTTAATTCCTTAAAAAAATTGTTAAACCAATCAAATCCACATTCATTTTCTTGCATTATAATAGGCCAACAACGTTAACTCAGGAGGTAATATGCAGTCTTTGAACGAGATACGGAAAGCGTACGACGAGAATTACCGGAAGATGATCGAAGTAATCGAAAAGATGGGTGGCGATCAAGAGATCAAGTCCCACCGCAAAGTGCAATCCCAGCTGTATCGCAAGCTCAAAGAATTACAACGCTATGAGCACCACCTGGATTCGCTGGAAAACCGCCTGATGGTTAGCCAGAGCACCATCCACTAAAATCTATTTGTTCTCTTTCACGAAGGTTTTTACCCGGGCTTCGATCTGGTCGCACAGGTGATCGATGTCTTTGCTGAGAGCCTCTTCATCCCGGCCATTCAGGGGGAGGGGATCGAAATTCCAGGTAATCAATTGGTAATCGTAATTGATCCGCGGAAGCTTATCCTTTAATGCCGGGTGCATGAGTACGACGTAGTCGAATTTCTGGTTTTCGATGACGTCGTACACTTTTGAAAACGAATAATTGGGGTTTATATCCCGTTTGGTCAACGCTTGTTGCACCAGGAAATGCACCCGGTCGGCGGATAAACCGAAGCTTTGCACTTCATAGCGATCTCGCCCGTACTTTCGCAAATATACTTCCGCAATAATGCTGCGACAGGTATTTTGGTCCGATACAAAACACACCTTTTTTCGACGTTCCATAAGACTTTCTCCGGTTTTTTAAGTGTTCAGGTGTTAAGGTGTTATAGTGTTATGGTAATTCAATCTTTTTGTTACTCTCATACCCAAACACCTGAACACCCAAACACCTGAACACTCGAAATACTCTTACGCTTTTCCAGCTAATTTTACCATAATCGCTTTCTGCACGTGCATGCGGTTTTCCGCTTCGTCGAATACGATGGAGTTGGAGCTTTCCATGACCTCGTCGGTGATCTCTTCTCCCCGGTGGGCCGGCAGGCAGTGCATCACCAGGGTATTTTTCGGCGCGTGCGACATTAACTCGCGGTTGAGCTGGTAAGCCATAAAGGCTTTTTTCCGCTTTTCCGCCTCCGCTTCCTGGCCCATGCTGGCCCATACGTCGGTATAAACCACGTCTGCGTCTTTCAACGCTTCTGCGGGATCGTTGAGGATTTCGATTTTGCTATGGCCTGCTTCCCGCGCCCGCGCCAGGGTTTGTGCGTCCGGGGGATAACCCTGCGGGCCGCAAATGATTAGCTGCATGGGCACACGATAGGCAAAATTGATCCAGGAATTGGCAACGTTGTTCCCGTCGCCGACGAAAACCACTTTTAACCCTTCCACCGCGCCGCGATGCTCCAGAATGGTAAAGGCATCGGCCATCACCTGGCAGGGATGATTATAATCGGTCAGCCCGTTGATCACCGGCGCGGAGGAGTATTCCGCCAGTTCCTCGATGTGGGAATGAGCAAACAGCCGCGCCATGATCAAATCGTTGTAACGGGAAACCACCCGGGCCACGTCTTTCACCGCTTCGCGGGCGCCGATCCCAATGTCCTGGGGTGAAAGGTACAGGGCGTGGCCGCCCAACTGAAACATGCCGGTCTCGAAGGAAATCCGGGTGCGGGCGCTGGGCTTGGCGAAGATCATCGCCAGGGTGTAGCCGGCTAACAAGTGGTGCTTTTCTCTCCGGCGGGTTTTTTCTTTCAGGGAGCGGGTCAAATCGAAAATTTCGTAAATCTCGTCCTTCGTTAAGTCCGCAATCGATAGAAAGTGCTTGTACATGAATCCTCCGTCTTAGACCTCGAAGGTTTACAAAACCTTCGAGGTCTTCCTTTTCTGTCGCTATAAAATGAACTTCCGCAAATCTTCGTCTTCCACGATGTCTTTCAATCGCTCTTTTACGAAATCGCCGTCAATGGCGATTTTTTTGCTCTTTACTTCCGGCGCGTCGAAGAGAAAGTTCTCCAGCAGAGTGGACATAATGGTATGCAATCGCCGGGCGCCGATGTTTTCCGCTTTCGAATTGACAAAACTGGCCGTTTCGGCGATCTCCCGGATGGCGTCTTCGGTGAATTCGAGATGAACTCCCTCGGTCGCCATCAGCGCCTCGTATTGCTTGACCAGGGCGTTTTGCGGCTCGGTCAAAATGCGCACGAAATCTTCCGTGCTCAGGCTGCCCAACTCCACCCGGATGGGGAAACGCCCCTGCAATTCCGGGATCAAATCCGAGGGTTTGGAAACGTGGAACGCCCCGGAGGCGATGAATAGAACATGGTCGGTTTTGACCATCCCGTACTTGGTCGCCACCGTGGTTCCTTCCACCACCGGGAGAAGGTCTCGCTGCACCCCTTCGCGGGAGACGTCCGGGCCGAATTTCTGGCCCCCGGCGCTGGCGATTTTGTCTATTTCATCCAAAAAAACGATCCCGCTGTTTTCCGCCCGGCGAATGGCGTCCTGCACCACCTCATCCATGTCGATGAGCTTTTGGGCTTCTTGCTGGGTGAGAATATTCAGGGCATCCGGCACCGTTACCCGGCGCTTTTTCACCTTTTTGGGCATAAAGTTGCCGAAAAGCTCCTGCAAATTGATCCCCATCTCTTCCAGGCCGCCGGGGGAGAATATCTGCATGGTGGGCATGGAATCCGTGGGAGTGTCGATCTCCACGAACCGTTTATCCAGCTCGCCTTTGAGCAGCTTTTGGCGGAACCTGGAGCGGGTTTGCTGATAGGATGACTCCGGCGCATTCTCCGTGTTGGCGGTTTCGGCGGGGAAAGGGGTTTTGGGGGTTGGAGGAGGGGGGATCATAATATCCAGCAGCCGCTCGATGGCCAGGTCGCGCGCCCGGTCCTGTACCGCGGATTTTTTCTCTTCCCGCACCATGTTCACGGCGATGTCGGTCAGGTCGCGGACCATGCTCTCCACGTCGCGCCCCACGTAACCGACCTCGGTAAATTTGGAAGCTTCCACCTTGATGAAGGGAGCGTTGGCAAGCTTAGCCAGCCGGCGGGAGATTTCCGTTTTGCCGACACCGGTGGGGCCGATCAGGATGATATTGTTGGGCATGATTTCATCCCGAAGAGCGCCTTCCACCTGCTGCCGCCGCCAGCGGTTGCGCAGGGCGATGGCGACCATCCGCTTGGCGTTATCCTGCCCGATGATATATTTATCCAGTTCCTCGACGATTTGCCGGGGAGTGTATTCTTTTACCGAGGCCCCCAATGGCTCGGCCAATACCAGCTCGGTTGTTTTCATAAAGCTTCAATGGTGATTTTATCGTTGGTATAGATGCAAATATCCGCGGCAATTTTCAAGGATTTATCCACAATCTCCCGGACCGGTAAATTGGAATTGAATTTCAGGGCCCGCGCCGCCGCCAGGGCGTAAGGGCCGCCGGAGCCGATGGCCAATATCAGGTCATCCGGTTCCAGCACGTCGCCGGTGCCGGAAATGATGAAACCTTTTTCGCGGTTGGCGACCGCGATCATGGCTTCCAGGCGGCGCAAAAAACGGTCTTTTCGCCACTCTTTGGCCAGCTCTACCGCGGCTCTGGTAAGGTTCCCGTTGGCGTTTTTTAATTTCTCTTCGAAAATGTCAAAGAGCGTGAGGGCATCCGCAGCCGCCCCGGCAAAACCCGCCAGAACCTGCCCGTTGTACAGCAAGCGGATTTTGTTGCTCTTATGCTTCATTACCGTGTTCCCGAAGGTGACCTGCCCGTCCCCGCCAATGGCCACTTCCCCGTCTTTAATGACCCCTAAAATTGTGGTTCCGTGAAATTTCGGAAATTGTTCGTTCATTCACACCTCGTAACCAGGGTTTTGAATCGCCAATTTACAGATTTTCAAAGGCGATAACAAATAAAAGTCCAAAATGCCGGAAAGCGGAAAATCGGAGGGGAAACGGGAAAGGGCGCCTAAGTGTTTTCGTGTTCCGGTGTTTTAGTGTTTTGGTTATTGCATGCTTTAAGACGTTTTCACTATCACTCTACACCACTAAAACACTACAACACCTGAACACGAAAACACTCAAATATTCCTCCTTAGCCGCGCCACCGGAATGTCCAACTGCTCCCGGTACTTGGCCACGGTGCGGCGGGCAATGGGAATGCCCTCCCGGTTGAGGATTTCGGCGAGCTTGTCGTCGCTATAGGGCTTGCGGGGGTTCTCGGCGGCGATGATCTCCTTCAGGCGGTCTTTGATCCGCAAGGTGCTCATATCTTCGCCTTCCTCGGTTTCCATCCCTTCATTGAAGAAATACTTCAGTTCGAACACTCCGTAATCGGTGTGCACGTACTTCCCCTTGCAGACCCGGCTGACCGTGGAGATGTCCATTTCGATCTTTTCGGCGACGTCTTTCATAATCATCGGTTTGATGTGCTCCGGCCCGTGTATGAAAAAATCCCGTTGTTTTTCGACAATCGCTTCCATGGTCTTCTGCATGGTCACCTGGCGCTGGCGGATCGCTTTGATGAACCATTTGGCCGAATCCACTTTGTCTTTCAGGAACTTACGCTCGTCGCGGGAGAGTTTTTTGGGCTGCCGGAGCATGTTTTTATACACGTTGCTGATGCGCAGGCCGGGGAGCTTATACTCATTTAGCGAGACAACTAAATCGTCATCGACCGTTTCCACGTAAAAATCGGGAATGATGTAATTTTGCTTGGCGTCGGAGTAGCCTTCCCCGGGTTTGGGGTTGAGCTTGTTGATCTCGACCATCGCTTCTTTGACCTGGTCGAGGGAAATAGAAAGCGTCTCCGCCACCTTTTCGAAGCGGCGGTTGATAAAATCGGTGTAACACTCCTTGAGAATCCGCAGGGGGATGGCGTGCTGCCCGTTGCCGTTGCGCACTTCTAATTGCACTACCAGGCACTCCTGTAAATTTCTGGCGGCAATCCCGGGAGGATCGAACCGGTGGATCAGTTTTAATACTTTTTCGACGGTTTCGGGAGCAATTTCAAAAATCTCCGCAATCGATTGCACGGTGACTTCCGAATCCAGGTAACCGTCATCGCGAAGATTGTAGATGATGTATTCCCCGATGCGAAATTCCACTTCCGAAAGTTTCAACATCTGTAACTGGCTGATCAGGTGTTCGGACATGCTTTCCAGGTAAGGTTCCGGCATATCCCGTTCTTCTTCCGGGTGCTCTACCGGCATGCGCGGCTCGGAGTAGTCCTCGTCGTTGGGGAGCAGGTCTTCCAGGTTGATGTCTTCCTGAACTTCCTCATTCAGTTTTTCCTGTTCGCTTTTGTTGTTCTCTTCCAGGGCCTCGAATTCTTCCTTGATTTCTTCGGTTTCTTGCGGAGTTTCTGCAATCTCTTCCTCTTCCTCCTCCACTTCTTCCCATTCTTCCGCCTCTTCCAGAACCGGGTTCAGTTCCAATTCAGTCTTGATTTTCTGTTCCAGCATGAGCATGGGGAGCTGCAGCAGGGTGGAGACCAGGATCTGCTGCGGCTTGAGCACCTGAGTTTGCGTTTGAATCAGCGCGTGTCCTAATTTGGCCATTATCCTTTAACCCTTCTTTTCAATCGTTCTGGCATCAAAAATGTAGCGAAAAAATAAAAATTACCACTATGGGAGTCAACAGAAAAAGTAAATGGGAATGATTCTCGCCGTCAAATCAGGAAAGTCAGATCAACCGCAGGGTATGATGGAAAATTTCCTTATAAAACTTCTCTTTCTCCGCCGGATCATCAAGAATCTTTATAATGTCAAATGCTTTTTCTACTAAGCGGTCTTCATTGATACGCCGCTCTAATTCAGGCGTGAAAACTGCGGTGAGGTAAAAATTTTTGCATCTTTTACTGGTTTCAATCGCATGCTGGCCGGTTTTGACCAGACATAAACGCATTTGCGCAACTCTTTTCGCCCGAAATTTCCCATTTGCTGGCTGCTGTTTCCTTTCCCCCGGGGTAGAATCCAAATGTGGTCAACTCTCAACCCGGCATGTTCTGCTAAATCGGACAAAATCAAATCCACCGGAATTTCTTCCCCAACGTATTGCACATTATCATTCACCATATATACCCTGCCCCCCGGCGAAAGAATACGCGCCATTTCATGCACCACGAAATTCATCTCGAAAAAATACGAGGCTACCATCTGCGGAATGTTGTTGTTGTTCAGTTTTCCATTTTCCCGGGCTGCGTAAAGCAATGATAGAACTTCCTGCAAGGCCTCCTGGGAATTAAAACCATCCACCACCCAATCAAAGACGCTCTCCCGGTTCTGCCGGGCATAAATAGCGGCTAAGTGCTCTCTTTTGGTTCTATTCTCCACCGTCGCCGACAACAGGGTCTGGCGAAGTTGTTTAAGGTCTTCCTCGCTGAATTCCAGAAAAGCCAATTCCAACGCATAACTCCGGGTATAATCATAACGGTTGCAATAGGGGGGAGAAGTGATGATTAAGTCAATAGAGTTTTCAGGAAAATTCAATAACTCTGTCAGGCAAGAACCGGCAATGATTTTTACTCTCGTAGAGAAGGAGCCGCCGTTCCTGTTTTTAATATCTTCGAGCATGATTCCTAATTTCTCAGCAATCGCTTCCCGGAATTCACGAATATTTTTTTTCTGGTATTTTGATCTCAGTACCCTCCCGGAACGGTAATCCCAACGTAAGTATTGGCCGTCTTTGTTGGTAAAGCTTATTTCTTCAAGAATCGAAAGACAGGCAAACCAGAATAGATAGCGAACTTGCTCATTTTCAATTTGATTGAGGAAAATCCGGTATGCGGATAACTCCTGCTCTGTATGCGGAGGAAACGCTTTTTCGGTGATGCGCAAATGGGGAAAAGAATATTCAGAATGTGAAGACTCGACCGGGAGATTCTTTAATTTATCTAGGTATTTTTGAAATTCGTTAATATCCACGGAATCCGCCGCCAGCCTGGCGCGAATGGCGGAAACGCCTACCGGCAATAATTCGATCCCGGTGGCATAATGTCCCTTTTGCGCCGCGGTGGTTAAGGTGGTGCCCGTGCCCGCAAAAGGATCGAAAACTCTTAAGGGGGATTTCGAGGCGAGGGTAAAATGATCGAGGAAATATTTGATCAGCTTCGAAGAGAAGGCTTCTTTGTATTTCATCCAGCGATAAAACGGCTCAGCCTTGTTCTCCTGGAAAGATACCAGGGAGCGCGTCAATTCGGGGTTAACTTCCAGTTTGTCGGCAAGTTGATTGTATAGTCGATCCCGATGGCTCTCGACCGTTTTTTTACGGATTAAATTCAGATTCTCAAAAAGACTTGTTTGCATTGGTTTAAAAGTATTTAACGCGATGGTTTTGTAAGGACGCGAACACGTCCTGAAGCTGGTTTAGCATACTTAGTGTTGATTATCCCGGGATTGTTTTGCAAAATCATATCGGTAAAAAAACACAATAAATCCATGCGCTCGGATAAAGAAAGCGATTGAAACCAGCGCGCTTTTGCTTCCGGGGTTTCATCCGACCAGTTATGGGAAATTCGCGGAGTTTTACGATTTTCTGCGCCCATTTAGCGATTCCAGACGATGATTAAGGCCTTGCAATATAATCACTCTACTTTATTATATACTAAACGCACGTTGAAATTTCCATTTACAGGTAATGGAGCCATTTTGTAGCCAGGATTCTTTCCCGAACACCGGAGGTGTTCAACATTTGTAGAATTCACCAGCCTCAAATAACCGCCGGA
>WYBG01000364.1 GCA_011526015.1 Deltaproteobacteria bacterium
AAACCGGCGCGGAAGATCTGTTCCGCAAGGTGGAAATGCCCCTGGTGGAAGTGCTGCTGCACGTGGAAAAGAGCGGGGTGAGCCTCGATGTGCCTTTTTTGCAGGAGATGTCCGCCCAGTTGGGCGAGAACGCCGCGCGGCTGCAAAAAGAGATTTACCACCTGGCCGGGGAAGAGTTCAATACCAATTCACCTCAACAATTAGGGGTAATCCTGTTCGACAAGTTGGAAATCCACCGGGAATTGAACAAGCGCAAGCCCGCCCGCACCGCCACCGGCCAATATTCCACCACCGAAGCGATCCTGCTGCGCTACAGCGAGCACCCGGTGGTGAATAAAATCTTAGAGTACCGCAAGCTCGCCAAGCTGAAATCCACTTACGTGGACGCCCTGCCGGCGCTCATCAGCCCGCGCACCGGGCGGCTGCACACTTCTTTCAACCAGACCATCGCGGCCACCGGGCGGCTCTCCAGCAGCGATCCCAACTTGCAGAACATTCCCATCCGCGGGGAGGTGGGGCGGGAAATTCGCAAAGCCTTCATTCCCGGCGCGGCGGATCATTACATCCTCTCCGCGGATTATTCCCAGGTGGAATTGCGGGTAATGGCGCACATCTCCGGCGACGAGGCGCTCCAAGAGGCGTTTGCCCGGGGGGAGGACATCCACAGCACCACCGCCGCGGCGATTTTCGACGTTCCCCTGGATCAGGTGACCCCGGAGCAGCGCCGCAAGGCCAAGGAGGTGAATTTCGGGATCATCTACGGCATTTCCCGTTTCGGGCTGGCGGACCGGTTGGGCATCTCCCCGGACGAGGCGGAGGAGATCATCCGCCACTATTTCATCCGCTTTCCGAAGGTGAATCAATATATGATCGACACCATTGCCTTTGCCCGGCAGAACAAATACGTGACCACCCTGTTGAATCGCCGCCGCTACGTGCCAGAAATTGCCGACAAGAACGCCGCCATCCGCCAGAACGCCGAGCGGGTGGCCATCAACACTACCATCCAGGGCAGCGCCGCGGATTTGATCAAAATCGCCATGATTGATATTTATAAAGAGATCAAAGCGCGAAAGCTGCAAAGTAAAATGATCCTCCAGGTGCACGATGAGCTCGTCTTCGAAGCCCCGGAAAAAGAAGTAGAAATCCTCAAACCGCTGATCAAAGAAAAAATGGAAAGCGCCATGCAGCTCAGCGTGCCCCTGAAAGTGGACGTGGGGGTGGGGAAGAACTGGCTGGAAGCGCATTGAAAGTGCAAAGTGAAAAGTGCAAAAGCTTGCCCTGAGCTTGTCGAAGGGTGAAAAGTGCAAAAGCTTGCCCTGAGCTTAGTTTACCCTGAGCCGGTCGAAGGGTCGAAGGGTGAAAAATGCAAAAGCTTGCCCTGAGCTTAGTTTACCCTGAGCCGGTCGAAGGGTCGAAGGGTGCAAAGTCAAAAAGATGGAGGGGTGATGGGGAATAAGGGGGAAGGGCTTTCGGAAAGGTTTTTGAATTATGCGGTGAAGATAGTTCTTTTTGTTGAACGCCTGGAAAACAGCTATGTGGGGAGGCATATCGGCGGGCAGTTGTTCCGGGCAGGGACTTCCGCGGGATCGAATTACGAAGAAGCCTGCGGCGCGGAGAGCCGCCCGGATTTCGTTCATAAAATGGGGGTAGTTCTGAAAGAGTTGAGAGAAGCGCGATACTGGTTGAGGCTTATCCAGGGGAGTAAATTGCTTCCGGAAAATGATCCGGATTTATTAGATATCTTGCAGGAAACCGAAGAGCTTGCCAAAATCACTGCGAAGTCGATCATAACCGCCCGGCAAAATAAAAACAAGCAACGCGCATCTTAATATCTCGATTTTTCATCCCCGCATTCTCGATGACAGGCTTTTCACTTTGCATTTTTCATTTTACATTTTTCATTTGAAAAGGAGACGCACCCATGAAAACCATAGCATCCCTGGCCATAACCGCGCTTTTTGCCCTCTGCCTGCTCGCCTGCAACGGCGGGGGGCAGGGCGAGCAACAGCAGGCCCGGACGGTTTACCCGGCGCGGCAGCCGCTGCAAATCATCCTCATCGGCGGGCCGGGGGCGGGAAAAGGAACCCAGGCGGCGAAAATCAAGGAAAAATATGGCATTCCCCACATTTCTACCGGGGAAATTTTGCGCGAGGAAGTAGCCAAAGGCACGCCCCTGGGCATCCAGGTGAAAGCGGTGATGGAGCGCGGCGAGCTGGTGGCGGACAGCATCATCCTGGCGCTGGTGGAAAACCGGTTGAAGCAGCCGGATTGCCAGAAGGGTTTCATTCTCGACGGTTTTCCCCGCACCGTCGCCCAGGCGCAGGGATTGGAACCGATCCTCCAAAAACGCGGCCACCCGGGTTTGAAAGTGATCCTGTTAGAAGTTTCCGACCGGGAAATGATGCAGCGGTTGCTGGCCCGCAAACGCGCCGACGACACCGAGGAAACCATCAAAAACCGGATCGTGAAATACCACGCCGAGACGGTTGAGGCCATCCGCTATTACGAAGAAAAAGGGCTGCTCTCGCGCATCGATGGGGAGCAATCCATCGAAGACGTGTTTGCGGACGTCGAAAGCGATTTGGAGGAATGAAAAACCTTCCGCCGCCGCCCGCGTAAATACCCGCTGTTATTACAGACTGCGTTTGAGGGGGATAAATGTAATTTGTAGGGTATAGGGGGCATAGGGTAAAAGGTATAAGGTATAAGGCTTATTTCCCCTATACCCTATACCCTATACCCCATACCTTAACACGAGAAGGAGTCGCCATGAACAAGAACAACCTGTTTTTTCCGGTATTGCTGGCGCTGGCGGCAGCGGCGGGCAGCGTTTTTGCGGGGGAGAACCGGGCGTCTTCCGGCAGTTTGGACCTCCCGGTGCGCGGCTATGGCCTCAGCATCGGCAACTCCGCCAATTTTAGCGGGCTGCGAATCAATTTCCGCGATAAACACGTGGAGCGCATTAACGGCGTCAACCTCACCATTTGGCGTTCCGATCAAAACAAAGCGGCGGTGGTCAACGGCCTGTCGCTGGGTCTTCTTCAGGAGGCGGGGGAATTGAACGGGATTTCCTTAGGCGCGTTAGGAATGGGCGCGGAGCGAAAAATGCGCGGCGTTAATGTAGGGGTGGTGGGAGTTGGCGCGGGAGAATCCCTGGCCGGGGTAAACATCGGCGGGATTGGCCTGGGCGCGGGAGGGGACGTTAGCGGCATTTCCCTGGGGGGAATCGGGGTGGGCGCCGGCGGAAACCTCAGAGGGTTTAACCTGGGCGGAATTGGCGCCGGCGCGGGCGGCGACGCGCGCTGGATTACCATCGGCGGGTTGGGCGCGGGCGCCGGCAGGGATATGTTAGGCTTGAATATCGGGGGCCTGGGAGTGGGAGCGGGAAGAGATTTAACCGGGATCAGCTTTGCGCTACTCGGCGCGGGAGCGGGGAGGAATATGAGCGGGATTAATATCGGGGGAATCGGGGTGGGCAGCGGGAACGCGCTGCGCGGGATTTCCTTTGGCGGGATTGGCGCCGGGGCTTCCCGGGTGCAGGGATTGGCGATTGGGGGAGTGGGCGCCGGGGGCGTTTACCTGGATGGGATCATTTTGGCCGGCGCTTTTGTCACCGTCGTCGATGACGGCCGGCTGCGCGGTTTCAGCGCCAGCGCCTTTAACCAGATCAAAGGGACCCAGAGCGGGGTGAGCCTGGGCATTGTGAACTACGCCCGGCGCTTGAACGGCGTGCAGATCGGGATAATCAATTGCGTGCGCGACAATCCCAAATTCCTCAAAGTGCTGCCGGTTTTAAACGTTCACTTTGATTGAATCAAGACCTGCTGTTACGCAGGGTTCATCACGCAGGGATAAATCCCTGCAAAAATTATGTAAAAGTTGATTTATTCAACCGCCCCCGATCTAAAGATCGGGGCTATTCAAGTCTAAGCGAGCAAATGAATAGCCCCGCGATTCATCGCGGGGGGCTGTGAATCCTCTCTGACAATTTGTGAGGGGATTTATCCCCGTATCATGCCTAGTGCGTAATATCAGTTAATACCTCAAAGGTTTTCAAAACCTTTGAGGCCCGTGGAGGAGAAACCATGCCCAATTCAGTATTTCGCTTGCTGTTTTTTATGAGCGCATTGGCGCTCGTTTCGTTTCCGGGTTGCCAAAGGGTTGAGCAGTCCACCGATAATCCTCACATGGAAGGGTTCAACCTGAAAGATTCCGACGCCCGGGCTATCGAGATCGCCGACCAGGTGATGGCGGCCCTGGGCGGGCGCAAGAATTGGGATGATACCCGCTACATCACCTGGAATTTCTTCGGGAGACGGCGGCACGTTTGGGATAAGTGGAGCGGCAACCTGCGCATGGAAAGCAAGGATGGGGTAGTGCTGATGAATCTGAACACCGGCCGGGGGCGCGCCTGGGAGGACGGGCAGGAGATCGCCCATCCCGATTCCCTGGCGGAACGCCTGAAATTTGCCAAAAGCGCCTGGATCAACGACGGCTACTGGCTGCTCATGCCCTATAAATTGAAAGATACCGGGGTGACCCTGAAATACATGGGGGAAACCACCCTGGAGAATTACGGCCCCAGTGATATTCTCCAGCTCACCTTCACGGAGGTAGGGGATACACCGCAAAACAAATATTGGGTATATGTCAACCGGGAGAGCAAATTAGTGGTGTACTGGTCTTATTTCAGCGACGCGGGAGATAGCGAGCCGCGCATCTCCACCCCCTGGGGCGGCTGGCGGCGCCATGGCAATATTATGCTCTCCGGCGACCGCGGCCCCAACCGCCAGCTCAGCGAAATTGGGGTGTTTTCCGAGCTGGCCGGGTCGGTGTTTACCAGCCCGGCACCGGTGGCATTGGGTGGGGAGTAGGCAGGGGGCAGGGTAAAATTGGCAATTAGCAATTGCCAATTGCCAATTGCCAATTGCCAATTACGAGGCAGGGGGCAGGAGGAGGGGCAGGAGCAGGGGGCAGTAAACAGTGGGCAAATCGTGGAGATAAAATTGCCGATTGCTTACTGCCTACCGCCTACTTGCTCACTGCCCCCTGCCTCCTGCTCCTGCCCCTGCTCCTGCCCCCCTGCCCTTCATACCGACCATTCCCGCATATCGTACTCCGCGATGGGCACTTCGATCTCGATGATCTTGGTATGGGGAAAGATCTCCACCTGCTGGCCGTTTTGTTTGATAATCAGTTGAAAGCCGAATAAATCTCCTTTTCCCAATCCCAGGTCCTTAAAGGAAAGCGCTGCCTCGAAAATTTTCCCCATTTTGAAGGTAGGGTTGAGAAAACCGCTTTCCACGGTTTCCTTCTGCGGCTCGAACTTTTCGATCACGCCGCGCAGGGGGGAGATCACCACCGTAATTTGCCGGGGCGTTTTTCCGGCGATGACGAATTCATACATCATATCCGGTTTTTGGGAAAAGTCGATCCGGAAATAGAAATGCTCCGCGTCGAAGCCCAGGTAGAATTTGTCGATGATGCGGGAAACCTGGTGCATGGCGGTTTGCACGTTCTTGCTGCCGTCGTACACCGCCGCGCCCACCCATTCGTAAAAATGGCTCACCTGCCCGTCGATCACCGGCTTGATGAAATTCAGCGGGCGGATGGAGGCGAAACGGTCGAAATGGGTGCGCTTGATGGTCTGGTAGAGCGCCGCGGGAATCTCCGCCCCGGCGATGTCGTACACTTTCATCAAATGCTCCCGGAAGAGCTGGTCGAATTCCAGGTCCTGCACGGAGGAGTGGTCGTCTCCGTACCACCAGCACCAGTCCGACCCTTCGGCAATGTAAATTTGCTCCCAGGCTTCGGCCAACATCTGCGGGGTGAGCACGCCCTCTTTTTCCCGCTCGACCAGGAAATCGCGCACCTGTTTCAGCAAATCCCAGGCGCGATTGTCTTCTTCCGCCCCGATCCAGATGTTGAAATTGCTGTTGATCCAGCTTCCCGGGTGCAGGGAATAGAGCGCCGGGGTTTCCGGGGAGAGATCCAGGAATTCGCTGAAGGTGCGGGTTTGCAGCCAATCTTCCCCGGAAATGCGCCGGTAGAGGTGGCGCATAAACACCCTCCCGTCGTGGGGATAATGCTCCCAGCAGTTTTCGCCGTCTAAGATGACCGAAACGAGGTGGCTGCGCAGCGCGTTCTCCCCGCCCTCGTCGATGATGCGCTGGCGGACGGCGTAGAGGCGCCCCAGGAAATCGTCCACCGCGCGTTCCTCCTCCCAATTGTTGTACACGAAGCCGATGGTATCGGAGAGGTAATGGTCGCGAAAGAAAACGGAAATCACCCGGTTGCCGCTCTGGAAGCGGTGAGGCTGGTAAATCCGGTTGGGATGATACTTTTCCCGCAGGCTCTTGGCCAGGATGGCTTCGTCGGTGGCCATCCAGCGGATATTCTGGCGGGCGATGAGCAGGGCGGTATCCGCGGAAACGCTGCCCTCGGAAGGCCAGACGCCCGCGGGCTTGCGCCCGAACAGTTTCTCGAAATAGGCCAGGCCCCGTTGCAATTGTGTTTCCGCGTCTTCCGGGTGGCTGAAGTGCTTTTGGGGCAGCAGGCAGTCCGGGTTGGACTCCCGGGCCACGTTGGTGTTGATCAGCAGCGGCAGAATGGGATGATAAAAGGGGCTGGTGGACAGCTCGATCTGCCCCGACTTCCACATTCGCTTGTGCGCCGGAATGACGTCGGCCAGGATTTTGCGGGATTCTTCCAATAATACCGCTTTATCGGCTTCCGAAAAATGGCGCTCCTTCTCGAATAATTGCCGGATGGCCGGGCGCTGGCGGCTGACCTGCCCGATCCAGGTCAAATTATACCATACCTGCAAATCCCGGTAATCCTGCTCGCTAAACTGGGCGGCGCGGTCCTTGACCGGGGTGTAGGGCGATTCGTATTTGTATTTCAAATAGAGTTCGTAATAGCGCTGGTAGGGTTTGATCATGTGCTGGGCGTTGGCGAGGAAGAAATTCTCCAAAATGGCTTCCTTCTCTTCCTTGCCAAGCTGGCCGGCAGGGATTTCCGTGAGCATCCAGATATTATCTTTTGCGCCCTTCTCAACATAATCCTGCAATTGCAGCAGCAGGGAGGGCACCAGGTTGATGTTTTGCTTGATCGCGGGAAACTCTTCCAGGATCAGCAGCATGTCCAGGTAGTCTTTCACCCCGTGAAAGCGCACCCAGGGCATGTGATAAGCGCCTTTGGCGTTCTTATAATAGGGTTGATGCTGGTGCCAGAGAAATGCAAGGTTCAATTTTTCGGTTGCCATACACACGATCCTCTAATTCATGGTTTTAATTGGCAATTGCCAATTAGCAATTGCCAATTGCCAATTCAATCTTTTTTCCCCCCGGAAAGCCGGCTGGCAACGGCGCGCCGTTCCGCGGGGGTAATCACCCCGAACAGGCAATACCCAAACGCCGCCATTATGATCGCCGCCCGCAGCCAAAAGTTTAAATCGAACAAATAATATACGCTCATCAACAGCAGGATCAAGCCCAATATTTTCCCTAACCGCCCCCACTCGATGGGGATGGGATAAATCCGCTGGGAAACGATGAGAATGGAGAGGGCCATCACCGCGTAGCTGAGCAAGGTGGCCCAGGCCGCCCCCCAGAAGCTGTTCAGCAGCGGGAGCAAGATAATGTTGGCGGCGACGTTGACCAGCGCCCCGCAGCCGGTAAATATGGCCATGTATTTACTCTCTTTTTTGATATAAAAGCCGGGGGTGAGAATTACGTACATCGCGTAGAACAGGTAAGAAAGCAGGATGATGGGGATGATGGGGATGCCGGTCCAGTAGCTGCGTTCGCTCAGAATGTAAAATTTGCCAAAATAGTGATGGGTGAGAATATCGTAAATGAAATAACACCCTGACAGTACGATCAGCCCGGCGCCGAGCGCCATATAGGTGAGCACTTTAGCATAAATTTGCCGGGCGTTCTCCTGGTTGGCGATTTTCAGGAAAAAGGGCTGCCAGGCGTTGCGAAAAGCGGTGATCACCAGCAGCAGCAGGGTGCCGAAGCGGTAACTGGCGCTGTAAGTCGCCAGCGCTTCCTTGCCTAGGTATGCAGGAACGATCAGCCGGTCGATCATTTCGATGGTCATAAAGGCGATCCCGTTGGGCAGCAGAGGGAGACCGAAAGCCAGCATCTCCTTCCACAGGGGAAAATCGATCCGGCGGATGAGGTAGCGGGAAATAATCGGCAGCATGATCAGCAAATTGATCACCGCGGCAACCAGGCTGGTGTAAAAAATACCCTGCACCCCCATTCGCAGGATCACCACGAACAGAATATTGAACACCAGTTCCAGCGCAAAGCGGATGCTTTTGAAAATCGTGAATTGGATCGATTTTTCCTCCGCCCGCAGGATCAGGTAGGGCAAATTTCCCAGGGCGTCGAAAAACAGGATCGCCCCGGCCAGGCGGATGAGGGGAGCGTAAGCCGGGCTTTTCAGAATCCACTCGCCCACCTCGGCGCTAAAAAGGATCACCAGCAGCGTGGTAACCACGCTGGTGAGCATGGTAATAAAAAAGGTAGTAGAGAAAACCGTTTTACGGTCCCGCTCTCCTAAGAAAAAATAGCGCAGCATTGCGGAATCCATCCCGTAGAGGTACACGAAATTCATAAAAGCGATGAAGGTGTACACGATGGTGTAATCCCCGTAATCGCCCTGGGAAGGGAT
>WYBG01000365.1 GCA_011526015.1 Deltaproteobacteria bacterium
GCGAGAGTGGAGAATGGCATCCCGCGGAGGCGCTAACCACCGACGGGAATCACCCCTCGCTCTCTTCCCTGCGCTTCGGCGACTCTGACGTTCCCCACGCCGTTTGGAGCGAACATGCCGCCGCCCCCTACCGGGTTCAGCACGGCGAGATCTCCCTAACTCCCGTGGAATCCCTTGCCGGCCGGGGTCAGGCGGGCCTCCCCCATTCGCGAAGAATCTACCTCCGCCTCAAAGAAGCCCTCTCCGGTGGAAACCAACTTCCCATTGACGGCGAGGTTACTTTTGAGATCGCCGATCCGCAATGGATCACCGCCGGGAGCGCTCAACCGGTCAAACCGCTCTTCCGGGATTCGCTCATCGCCCCGGAAAATGCCTTCCGATTCAATGCCATAAACATCAGCCAGCCCGGGGAACGGCTGACCGTGCCGGTGCAGATAGTGGGGCGCAACCTCAAGAGAGTCTCACCTACAGGCAGCAACCCTTTCTCACTTCCCCTGTTGCGCCTGCGCCTGAAAGATGGGAACACCGGGCAGGTATTGAATACGGTACATACCTTTCAGAGCAGCATCCTGGGAAATGACAGCATCGCCTACATTGCCATCACCGATACCTTTGAGATCGAGTTGAACGGGTTGGTAAACCGGCGCATCCAGGTGGAAGGGACGACTTTCTTCAACCTCAACGATCCGGGGAAAGGCCGCCCGCAGTTGGCCGAGGTGTAAGATCTGCGGGAGGAAACTTTGCAGCCGCGGCTGGCCGGGAAAGCCTCTGCGGCTGCCAATAGCGAAGTTCCCGGGCAGTTCGCTCTTTCCCAAAACTATCCCAACCCTTTCAATCCCGCCACCAACATTGAATTCCAGCTTCCGCAAAACAGCCATGTTAGCCTGAAGATCTACGACCTCCAGGGACGTTTAGTGCGAACGCTGCTGAATCAAGAGATGGAAGCGGGCAGCCACCGGGTCGCCTGGGATGGCCGGGATGAGCGGGGGAATGGAGCGGCCTCAGGAATATACCTGTATCATATTAAGGCGGGGAATTATGTGGAAACTCGCAAAATGGTATTAATGCGTTGAGTATAGAACTCTTGCCCAAATTCAAAGCGCATGGTTCGGGAGGCCAACCTTCCGGGCCATGCGCCCGGTTATTTGACGGTCACTTTTGCTTCTGCTCCTTCAACGATCTGGCACATTCGGCGAATCAGACAGGCTCATTGCAGACAGGAACTTCTCACCCTTCGACCCTTCGACAGGCTCAGGGTAAACTATGCTCAGGGCAAGCTTTCTCATTTCTTACATTTCACTCGTCCTTTTTCTCCTACCTATTCAAACCCCGCTCATCGTCTTTCTTATCACGATAACCACCAATGGTTTTAACAGCTTACCCCGGTTTTCTTTTTAGTTTGCCGATAGCGGGTATAAATCACAAAAAAAATACTTTTTTTTTCTGATTTTTTTGCGCTATTATTGCAGGCTGTCAATTGAATGCATCAGCTTCAAAAACTCCCGGGGGCAGGACGTTCGAGAGCCGGGTAAATGATGTTTTTTGATTTTCCAAGTTCTTTGAAAACAAAGAGTTGTGGGCGAAAAACGTGATTGGAAAAACCCTTGATTTTCAGGGGGGCATCCCGTATATTCTGCAAACCAAAAAATGATCGAGAACCATGGGAAAAATCGTTGCCATCGCAAATCAAAAAGGCGGGGTGGGAAAAACCACTACCGCCGTGAACCTGGCCTCCTGCCTGGCAGTCGCAGAAAAAAACATCCTGCTGATCGACGTGGATCCGCAGGCAAACGCTACTTCCGGCCTGGGGGTTGACGCCCGGGAGTTGAATCGCAGCATTTATGATGTGTTCGTGAACAATGAACAAATCAAAAATGTGGTTCAGCAAACCAAAGTTCCCAACCTTTCCCTGGTGCCCTCGCACATTAACCTGGTGGGCACCGAGATCGAACTGGTTCACATGGTAGCGCGGGAGAAGATTCTGCGGGAGGCGGTTCGTTCGCTCAAGGATGCGTATGATTACATTCTGATCGACTGCCCTCCCTCGCTGGGAATTTTGACCCTCAACGCCTTAACCGCCTCGGACAGCGTGCTGATTCCCATCCAGTGCGAATACTACGCATTGGAAGGTCTCAGCAAGCTGTTGAATACGGTGCAGTTGGTGCAGCGCCACCTGAACCGCAAGCTCACCATCTATGGGGTTCTCCTGACCATGTACGACGGGCGGCTGAATCTTTGCAACCAGGTAGAAAAAGAAGTGCGGGATTACTTTAAGGACAAGGTATTTACCACCACGATTATGCGCAACGTGCGCCTGAGCGAGGCGCCGAGTTTCGGGTTACCGATTATCATGTTTGACGCTGCTTCTACCGGCGCTGAGAATTACATGCGGCTTGCGGAAGAAGTGTTAGCCAGGGGAAGCGTGGTTCAATGAGAGGAAAAGAGCGCCTCGGTAAGGGGCTTCACGCCCTTATTCCGGCGGCGACGGTGGAGGAGAATCATACCCTGCCGGCCGAGTCGATCCAGGAACTGGATGTGGCCCTGATCGATCCCAACCCTTTTCAGCCGCGAATATCCTTCAGCGAGGAATCATTCGAGGAGTTAAAAAACTCCATCCGGGAAAAAGGCATTATCCAGCCCATCCTGGTGCGCCCTTCGGAAGACGGCCGTTACCAGGTGGTGGCGGGAGAGCGGAGGCTGCGCGCTTCCATTGAAGTCGGGATAAGATCTATCCCTGCCTACATCAAAGAAATTACTACGGATGAGGAAATGCTGGAAATTGCGATCATTGAAAATGTTCAACGGGAGCAACTGAATCCCATCGACCTTGCCAAAGGCTATCAGTTATTGATTGATGAATGCGGTCTTACCCAGGAGGACGTGGCGAGGAAGATCGGGAAAAATCGTACCACGGTGGCGAATATTATCCGTTGTCTGAAATTGCCGGAGAAAATCCAGGAGAGCCTTCGGCAGGGAGACATCAAGGAAGGCCATGCCCGGGCGCTGTTGCGAATCACCGATCCGCAGGTGCAGGAGAAGGTCTGGCGCCGCGCCATCAAAGAATCGCTCTCGGTGCGCGTGGTGGAACTGCTGGCCCAGAAATTCGAGAACGGGGCCGCTCTTCCCCCTCCCAAAGCCCCGGCCACTCCCCGGAAATCTGCCTATATTAATAAGGTAGAGAGCAAACTGCGGGAAAAACTGGGCACCCAGGTAAAGCTGCGCACCCGCAAGGAGGGCGGAAGCATCGAAATCAGCTTTTATTCCGGGGAAGATTTGGAAAGGTTGTTGGATATATTCGAGCAAATCAAGTTTTAAGGCCGTCGCCGTGATGTAGCTGCAAAGCGCCATTAGGCCGCACGAAGTATAATTACCTGAAAAAGACGAACCTATTTCCGAAAGTGATCGAAGACAGTGCACAAACGCAGTAAGAAAAAATTTCTCAACATCCTCTTTATCTCCGACAGCCAGGATACTCCCCCCAAAAGCTTCCGGATTCGTTACACGACTTTACGGCTGCTAATCGTATTGCTGGGGATATTTTTTGCCAGCGTGGTGCTGGGAATCGTTACTTACAGCCAGGTATTGCAGGCGGCGTTGGAAAAAAACGAGCGGGAAAAAGAGTTGCTGCAATTGCGGGAACAGTTGAAGAAGGGAAATCAGCTCCAATCGGAGCTGGATACTTTGAAAGCCTACCGGGAGAAAGTGCGCAGCAGCCTGGAAGGATACGTGAAATTTGTTGAAAAATCCGGTGAAGAGGCAGTCATCCCGCGAAATATTATTGAGAATAATCTAAATAAAAGCTCAATTTTTACGAATGTTCCTTTAAGGGCGCCGGTAACCGGCTTTGTATCCCAGGAATACAGCAGGATCGACCATACCGGTATAGATATTGTGGCCCCCGAAGGCACCCCGGTGCAGGCGGCGGCAGACGGGGTGGTCATTTTTAGCGGGTGGACTTATGAAGATGGTTACGTCTTAATTCTCTATCACCCGGGAGGTTACATCACCTGTTACCGCCACAATGCCCAGAATTTAGCGACCATCAACCAGGTGGTGCGGCAGGGGGACGTAATCGCATTCCTGGGGAATTCCGGGGAATCCTCTTCGGGTCCTCACTTGCATTTTGAAATTTGGAAGGACGGACAACCTTGTAATCCCAGAGAATTCTTATTGGATTTAACCGCAGGAGACTGATTTATGGCTTTGAAAATGAAACCCGGCGAACCGGTCCAGAATGAGTTAAATATAATCAATACCGGAACCTACCTGGAAGGAACCATTGAAACCAAGGGCAGCTTGCAGATCAACGGCAAAGTAAAAGGAATGGTTAAAGCGGCTGACGAGGTGCGGGTAGGGCGTTCCGGCGAGATTATCGGGGAAGTGTATGCCAAATCCGCCCGCATTGCCGGAAAAATCGAAGGCGACGTGTATATCGAACAAAAGCTGACCCTGGAAGAAACTTCCTACCTGAACGGGAATTTGACGGCCAGCAAGCTGATCATCGACGAAGGGGCGTATTTCAACGGCAAATCGGACATGAGCGGCAGCCGCCCCGCGGGAAGCAATGGTAAAAAGGGACTTTTTGAGAAACCCGGTGCTGCCCAGGGGGTGGCGCATGAATCTCCCGAGAAAAAGTGAACCGGAGGCCGGGAAACCCCGGGGCAAATCCACCTTTCAATCCCTGGCCAATGCCTATCGCGAGATCGGCCCCTATCTCAATATCGGTTATTTTTTCGTTGCTGCAATCGGGTTACTGGCCTTCCTTGGGCATCTCGTTGACAATCATTGGGGACTCCATCCCCGGGGAATTGTCGTCGGCGCCATCCTGGGAGTGATTGTAGGGTTCTACAATTTCATCAAAACCGTTGCCGGCTCTTCCGGAAGTAAACGGCGTTCATGAGCTTTTGGGCATATCTCAAAAAAAGTTTGTTGCTACTTTCCCTGTGTCTGCTAATTGGCGGGGCAGCGTTTGCGAGGTGGAACAGCGAAGAGATTCGCAGCGCTATCGCCATCGGGGTGGCCATCGCTTACGGCAACGCCGTGGTAGGTTTTATATTCCTCAACTGGGGCATAAAACAATCCCAACATATTTTTTTTCTTTCAATTTACGGGGGAATCATTTTTAGATTTTTGTTGATTTTTTCACTTTTATTTATTTTAATAGGGTCGCTTCAAATCAATCAGGTTGCGCTGGTTTTATCCCTCATCGCAACCTATTTTTTATTCCTGGCGCTGGAGATTTACCAGGTTTACAAATTTTCTCATACCCCTAAGGAATTGTGAATGAGCATGGCTTTGTTGCGGAGCGGAACAGAAGAACATGGTGAAGGCGGGTTAGGAGAATTTATCCTTCACCACTTGAGCGATTCCAACCAGTGGTTGGGAACGCATCTTCCGGTCATCAAATTTAGCCTGTTGGGTACGGAGATAGACCTCTCCATTACCCTGCACGTGTTGATGTTGTGGTTTTCCGGGGCCTTGCTGATTCTCATGTTCTGGCTCTCTTTCCGCAAGCCTCGCCTGGTTCCCCGCGGCCTCGCCGGGGTTTTGGAGACCGTGGTTCTGTTCGTTCGCGACGAAATCGCCATTCCCAATATCGGCGAAAACCTGGGGAAGCGGTTAACCCCTTTCCTGGCGACGGTTTTCTTCTTTATCCTGGGCTGCAACCTGCTCGGCTTGATCCCTATCTTTTCCACGGCTACGGCAAATATCAGCGTGACCGCCTCGCTGGCGCTGGTTACCTTTATGATGACCCAGTTATACGGGATGAAGGAAAACGGGGTGGTGGCCTACTGGAAACACCTGGTCCCCAGCAGCGTTCCCTGGTTCTTGCTGCCGATTATGATTCCCATCGAAATCCTGAGCCTGTTCACCAAGCCGTTTGCCCTGGCCATGCGTCTCTTTGCCAACATGATTGCCGGGCATACCGTAATTTACGCGCTCTTAGGATTGATTATCGTTTTGGCGTCCTACGTTGCCGCCCCGGTTTCCGTGGCCTTTGCCATGGCGATTTATTTCCTGGAGCTGTTCGTGGCCTTTCTCCAGGCATATATTTTTACCATCCTCACCAGCCTGTTCATCGGCATGGCGGCGCACCCGGAACACTAAGGGGTTAGGGGATTGCCAGGGCTGCCCGGTTTAGCGATAGTGCAATGAGGCATAATGGATTTTAGCATAATATAGCGAAAAAGGATATCTATTCAGCCACTAAGGCACGAAGGCTCTAAGGTTTCACAAAGTTAAAGATAAAAGCGCTAAATGTTATACATGAAACCATAAGCACAGAATAGATTTGTGATTCTTCGTGGCTTTGCGCCTTGGTGACTGAATAGTAACGAAAAACGTTCATTCGATTGGAAAACTAAAAAATCAGCAACATGCAAAAGGAGATTCAATAATGGAAGCAACTGGTTTAGCGTATTTGGCAGCCGGTATTGGCGCCGGGCTTGCGGTTTTGGGAGCGGGATTCGGAATCGGCCGGATTGGCGGCCAGGCCATGGAAGGAACCGCCCGCCAGCCGGAAGCGGGAGGCGATATTCGAACCTCGATGATCATTTCCGCGGCGCTGATCGAAGGGGTAGCGTTTTTCGGCCTGGTAATCTGCTTCTTGTTGGGCGTTAAGTAGCGCCGACCCGCCCGGTCTGTTGCCCCGAACATCCTCTCCGCTTTCAGCTATCCGGCCGGTTTTCCGGCGGCGATGATCTATCTATAAAATCGGCAGCGGAGAGGGAAAGTATGTAATTTATTCAGCGGATTTGAAAAAAATCGTAACTATTCGGGCATTTTGCCACATGGTTCGATAAACTCACCATGCAAAGGCCACAGAGAGCACAGAGATATGGAAAAGTTTGTTAAACAAACCCATTTTGCAGAAAAAAATGTTCCATATACAAGGATAACGGTTCTAAATGCTCAAAATTTTTCCTCTGTGATCTCTGTGGCTGAATAGTAACAAAAAATCGTTAAAAAGGGTCGGTTATGCTGCAATTAGAACCCGGAATGTTAGTTTGGACCTGGATCACCTTTGTGGCGGTGCTGCTGGTCTTATGGAAAGTGGCCTGGAAGCCGCTGCTCGGCGCCGTGGAATCCCGGGAAAACCGGATCAACGATTCCTTGCAGAAAGCGGAAAACGCCCGGCAAGAAGCGGAGAAACTGCTGACCCAGCAGCAAGAAAAATTGGCCGCCGCCCAGCAGGAAATCCAGGGGATGATAAAAGAAGCCCGGCAGACCGCGGAAAAAATGCGCGCCGATCTTATGGAACAGGCGCGAACCGAGGCGGAAAAAGTGAAGGAGCGGGCGCGCTCGGATATCGAAAAAGAGCGCGGCATGATGATGGTTTCTCTCAAACAGGAAGTCGCCGACCTGGTGCTGGAAACGACCTCGAAACTGTTGGGGGTGGCGGTGGACAAAACCCGGCACCAAAAAATCATCGACGATTCGATTGCCGGCTTCGGGCAGAAGAATTGAAGTGAAAAGTGAAAAGTGAAAAGTGAAAATGGCGTTGCGCTTATTTTGCACTTTACATTTTTCATTTTACAATAATCCAAGGAACGGTACGTGATTAAGTTGCGAGTTGCAAAACGTTATGCCCGGGCGTTGTTTGAATTTGCCCTGGATAATGGCCAGTTGGAAAGCGTGGCGGCGGATTTAGACCTGCTCAATACCGCCCTGCGAGATTCTCCGGAGTTCCGGCAGTTGCTCGACTCCCCGGTAGTTTCCAAGCAGGCCAAGCAAGCCGCGTTCAGCGTCCTTTTTAAAGATCGCCTCCAGGCAAATACGTTTAAATATATCTTCTTTTTGATTGCGAAAAATCGGGAAGCAGTGCTGCCGGATATTGTTGCGGATTTTCATGATTTGCTGGACGCGCACCGCGGCATTTTGCGCGGAGAAGTGTCCAGCATAATGCCGCTTTCGGATCTCCAGTTGCGCAATCTTAAAGAACGCCTGGACCAGCTGACCGGCAAAAACGTGCTCATTACCCAGCACACCGACCCCGGCCTGCTGGGCGGCCTGGTGGTGAGAATCCGCGACACGGTTTATGACGCCAGCTTGCGCAACAAATTGGAAAAATTGCGGCAGAGCCTGGTTCAATCTTGACGGTACCCGCTTTTGATGTTCATCCCGCCGGATTGCGGCGTTACGTTTTACGCATCACGTTTTACGCGCATTTGTAAACCATAGAATTGAGGATAAAACAATGGCAGTAGATTTCAAACCTGAAGAAATCTCCTCTATTATTAGAAAAGAATTGGAAGGTTTCGAAAGAGAAGCGGACGTTTACGAAGTCGGCACGGTGCTCCAGGTGGGCGACGGCATCGCCCGGGTTCACGGTCTTAGCAGCGTGATGGCGGGCGAACTGGTGGAATTTGCCGTGGGGGTAACCGGCATGGTGCTCAACTTAGAAGAAGACAGCGTGGGCGTGGTGATCCTGGGCGATGACAAAGAGATAAAAGAAGGGGAGACCGTAAAGCGCACCCACCGCATCGCCGAAGTGCCGGTTGGCAAAGAATTGCTGGGGCGGGTGGTCAATTCCCTGGGCCAGCCGATGGACGGTCGCGGCCCGGTCAACGCCAGGCAGTTTAATCTAGTGGAACGAAAGGCTCCCGGGGTAATTTACCGGCAATCGGTGAACGAGCCGCTGCAAACCGGGCTGAAAGCGATCGACTCCATGATTCCCATTGGCCGGGGGCAGCGGGAACTGATTATCGGCGACCGCCAGACCGGGAAAACCGCTATTGCGGTGGACACTATCATCAATCAAAAAGATACCCATAAAACCGATAAGCCGGTGTATTGCATCTATGTGGCCATCGGGCAGAAGGCCTCTACCGTGGCCCGGGTGGTCAAAATCCTGGAAGATAACGGGGCCATGGAATATACCACCGTAATCCTCGCCTCGGCCAGCGAGTCGGCCGCTTTACAATATATTGCCCCTTACGCCGGCGCGGCTATGGGCGAATATTTCCGCGACAACGGGATGCACGCCCTGGCCATTTACGACGACCTCTCCAAGCACGCCCAGGCTTACCGGCAAATGGCCCTGCTGCTGCGCCGCCCTCCCGGGCGGGAAGCCTACCCCGGAGACGTTTTCTATCTCCATAGCCGCTTGTTAGAACGCGCCGCCAAGTTGAGCAACGCCGGGGGCGGGGGCTCTCTTACCGCGCTTCCCATTATCGAAACCCAGGCGGGGGACGTTTCCGCTTACATTCCCACCAACGTTATTTCCATTACCGACGGGCAGATTTACCTGGAACCGGGACTCTTTTACGCCGGCCAGCGCCCGGCCGTGAACGTGGGCATCTCGGTGAGCCGGGTGGGCGGGAACGCCCAGATCAAGGCGATGAAGCAAGTGGCCGGCCGCCTTCGCTTAGACCTGGCGCAGTACCGCTCCCTGGAAGCGTTCGCGAAGTTCGGTTCCGACCTGGATAAGACCACCCAGGCGCAGTTGACGCGCGGCCAGCGCCTGGTAGAGTTGCTCAAGCAAGGCCAGTACGTGCCCATGCCGGTAGAAAACCAGGTCGCCGTAATCTATGCCGCCAACATCGGGATGCTGGATAAACTGCCGGTGGAGAGCATCAAGCGGTTCGAAACCGAATACCTGGAATTCCTGGAGAGCAAATATCCGGACATTCTGAAAGAGATCGACGCGAAGAAGGCGCTTTCCGACCCGCTGCAAGAGCGGATGCGCAAATCCGTGGAAGATTTCTTGAAAATATTCAAATTAGAGGCATGACCCTCCATGGCAACGTTGAGAGAAATCCGGCAGCGCATCCGCGGAATTAAAAGCACCCAACAGATTACCCGGGCGATGAAAATGGTGTCTGCCGCCAAAATGCGCCGCGCCCAGGAGCGCATGTTCAATGCCCGGCCCTACGCCGGCAAAATCAAAGAATTGGTGGAGCACCTGGTGCTCAGCAGCGAAGGGGTGCAATTGCCGTTGCTGCAAGAACGCCCGGTGCGGCGTCTCAGCCTGATTGTCATTACCGCAGACCGGGGATTGTGCGGCTCCTTCAACAGCAACATCATTAAAAAAGCCCTGGGGGAGTTCAAAGTTCATAAAGAAATGGAAATTTCGCTGCTGTGCATCGGCCGCAAAGGGTTCGATTTCTTCCGCAAGCGGAATTACACCATCGCCCGAAATTACGTCAATATCTTCAACGCCCTGGAAGTTTCCCACGCGAATGATATCGCCGGCTACGCCATCGAACAGTTCACCGGGGATAAAACGGACGCGGTGCGGATCATCTACAACCAGTTCAAAAGCGTTGCCCAGCAAGCCCTGGTAGTAGAAGACCTGCTGCCCCTGAAAATCCACCCGCCCGAGGCGCCCGTATCTGCGGAAGAATATCGGCGCTCGATTGATTATCTCTACGAACCCTCTAAGGAAACGCTGTTAAAAGCTCTGCTGCCGCGGCACATCCGCATGCAGATCTGGCGGGCGCTGTTAGAATCCGAGGCCTCGGAACAGGCCGCGCGGATGATGGCGATGGAAAACGCCACCGCAAACGCCAGCGAATTGATCGAAGCCTTAACCCTGGAATTCAACAAGGCGCGCCAGGCCAGCATAACCAAGGAGATTTTGGAAATTGTCGGCGGGGCCGAAGCCCTCAAAAAGGCTTCTGCTTAAGAAAGTTCAAGCCGGTTTTGTGCGGAGCGAGAGGCGTAGAGCGTAGGCAGGGGGCGTTCTACGCTTCTCGCTCCCTGCTTTAAAGGCTTAACCAGGGAGGTTCGAAATTCTCCACTATAATTGCCAATTAGCAATTAGCAATTGGCAATTGACAATTAATGAAGAACTCAATAGAAGGAACCTGAAACATGAACAAAGGCATTGTGACGCAAATTATCGGCCCGGTTGTGGACGTGCAATTTCCGGAAGAAAAATTGCCCGCAATCTATTCCGCAATCACAATTAAACGGGAAAATGAAAACGAGTTGGTGTTAGAAGCGCAGCAGCATCTCGGTGAAAATATTGTCCGTTGCGTGGCCATGGACAGCACCGACGGTTTGGCGCGCGGCGCCGAAGCCATCGACACCGGCGGGCCGATTACCGTGCCGGCCGGCCCGCAATTGCTGGGACGGCTGCTCAACGTTATCGGGGAACCGATTGACGAGATGGGTCCCATTGAAGCCTCCGGGCGTCTGCCCATCCACCGCCCCGCCCCGGAATTCGAAGATCTGAGCACCCAAACCGAAATTCTGGAAACCGGCATCAAGGTGATTGACCTCCTGGAGCCGTATTCCAAAGGCGGCAAAACCGGTTTATTCGGAGGCGCGGGAGTGGGCAAAACGGTAATTATCCAGGAGCTTATTCGCAACATTGCCGCGGAACACGGCGGTTACTCCGTGTTTGCCGGGGTGGGGGAAAGGACCCGGGAAGGGAACGACCTCTGGGTGGAAATGAAAGAAAGCGGGGTGTTGAGCAAAACCGCCCTGGTGTTCGGGCAGATGAACGAACCGCCCGGCGCCCGGCAGCGGGTAGGGCTGACCGGCCTCACCGTGGCGGAATATTTCCGGGATGAGGAAGGCAAAGACGTGCTGTTGTTCATTGATAACATTTTCCGCTTTACCCAGGCCGGTTCGGAAGTATCCGCCCTGTTGGGGCGAATGCCTTCCGCAGTGGGATACCAGCCCACCCTGGGCACCGAGATGGGCGAGCTGCAGGAGCGGATCACTTCTACCAAGAAAGGCTCCATTACCTCGGTTCAGGCGATTTACGTGCCCGCCGACGACCTGACCGACCCGGCCCCGGCCGCCGCCTTCTCTCACTTAGATGCGACCACGGTGTTGTCGCGCCAGATTTCCGAGATGGGAATTTATCCTGCCGTGGACCCGCTGGATTCTACCTCCCGGATTATGGACCCGAAAATCATCGGCGAGGAGCATTATGCCGTGGCCAAAAGAGTGCAGGAAACTTTGCAGAAATACAAAGACTTGCAGGACATCATCGCCATCCTGGGGATGGATGAATTGTCCGACGACGACAAACTGGTAGTGCAGCGCGCCCGGAAGATTCAGCGTTTCCTGTCCCAGCCCTTTTTTGTTGCGGAAGCGTTTACCGGCCGGCCCGGCAAGTACGTGCCCCTGAAGGATACCATCCGCGGCTTCAAGGGCATCATCAACGGAGAATACGACGATCTTCCCGAGCAGGCGTTCTACATGGCCGGCGCTATCGAAGAGGTAATCGAAGCCGCCAAGCAAATGCAGGGATAGCAGGGTGTTCACGTGTTCAGGTGTTCAAGTATTCAGGGGTTATAGTGTTTGGGTGTGAGGCAATCTTGCCTGAACACTTGAACACTTGAGCACCTGAACACTATAGCACTCGAACACTATATCTTTTTTAATTAAAGTTAACGTCCATCCAAACGATTATACCTTTTACCTATGGCAGAGAAACATTTGAAAATTGAACTTGCTACTCCGAACAGCAAGCAGAGCATCGAGCCGGCGCTCAGTTGCTCCGCCCCCGGGGTAGTTGGCCGATTCCAGATTTTGCCGAATCACACGGCGTTCATCAGCGAATTGGCCGTAGGAGAAATTAAAATTGTGTTGCCGGAAAAAACCCGTTACTTTGCTACCAGCGGCGGGTTTTTAGAGGTCGTTGATAACAAAGTGCTCTTGCTGCTGGAAACCGCGGAGCCTGCCGAAAGCATTGATGTTGCAAGGGCCAACCAGGCCAGGGAACGCGCCAGCGAGCGTTTGCATGGCAAAGGCGCGTCCCTTGACGTGCCCCGGGCAGAGGCGGCCCTGGCAAGGGCGCTAAACCGGTTGAAGGTTGCCGAGCGGGCTTCTCCGTAACCGGGAATTAATGTAACTTTTGTTGAATTTCTTTAATAGTGGAAAGATTTCCATGAGGCGCATCTCCCTTTTTATCATCCTGCTTTGTCTCCCTTTCTCCACTATCTACGCCGCCCCTCCCCAGGCTTCAGATTCTTCGGATATCCAGCAACTGCTTTCCTACACCACGGAATCGGACATTCAAAAGGCCATTGCCAACCACGTGTACGACCAGTATATCCGGTTCGGAGAGGGAAGGATTTCGGACGAACGTTACCTGATCAGCATGATGTACCTGCTGAACCAGGAAATTTCCCGGCGCCTGAAAAGCCCTGCCCAGGCCCGCCAGGCCTATTTTAACGATCTGCACAAAATGCTGGATGAAATTCACCAGCTCCGGCAGCGTCTCCGGCTGGCCGGTATCCGGGACCTGGATTCTTTTTCCAGCGATTTGAGCGAGCGCATCAAATACACCATCGACCGGGGCGAGATCGATTTCAAGAAGAAGAAGGTCTTCGAAGACGCTCTGCAGATGCTCTACGTCTCCGAGGAAATGATCAAACTGGACCAGCTCCAAAGCCCCGCGGACCTCAACCAGAAAATCGGTAAATCGAAAGAGCAACTCCTGTCCGCCTTTGGGGAAACGTCTTCCGAAGGCGGGGAATACGTCGGGCCGCAGCCGACCATCTACGACCTTTTCGTGGAGTGGAAGAAAAACGAAGAAGTTCACTACAGCCTTCGTTTAGCGGATGTGAAGCTGGCGCGGATCAATCTCCTGAAAGCCTCCGCCCCGGAGGATATCACCACGATGTTCAACAACCAGCTAAAGCTGGCTTATACCGCCTTCAATTATGAAGATTATGACCTGGCGGAGCGGCTCCTGGGAGATCTGTTGGAAACCTATCCCTCCTGGGGACTCCGAAACCTGGATGATCTCTATTTTTATCGGGCGGAGTGCAATTTTGCCCTCGATCGCTTGTTGCACGCCCGGCAAAATTACGAGGAACTGCTGGCCAAATATCCCGGAACTTCCTACCTTCCGGAAGTGTACAGCCGCCTGGTGCAGATCAACTATACCCTGGAAAGCCCGGAAAAAACCATCGAGTACGCCGGCCTGTACCA
>WYBG01000366.1 GCA_011526015.1 Deltaproteobacteria bacterium
CCCGGCTGGATGATGGCGCTCACCCCAGCTTTAGCCGCCTCGTCGATGCCGTCGCGGAAGGGGAAAAAGGCGTCGGAGGCCAGCACGGTACCCTTTAAGTCGCGCCCCGCCTGCGCCGCCTTCATCACCGCAATTTTCACCGAATCCACCCGCGACATCTGTCCCGCCCCGGTTCCGTATATTTCCCGGTGCTTGGTGAACACAATGGCGTTCGATTTCACGTGTTTGGCCACCTTCCAGGCGAATGCCAGCTCCGCCCACTGCTCATCGGAAGGAGATTTTTGGGTGACCACTTTCCAATTTCCGCGATCTTCCGCAATGCGATCAGACTGCTGAAGCAGGAAGGCGCCGTTCAGGGATTTCGCTTCAATCGTATCGCCGGCGAATTTCCCCGGATCCATTTTCAGAAGCCGCAGGTTCTTTTTCTGCTGCAAAATTTCCAGCGCTTCTGCCTCGAATTCCGGGGCGATGATGCACTCGAAGAAAATTTTCGCCATGCGCCGGGCGCTTTCCGCGTCCACCGCCCGGTTGCAGGCCACAATCCCGCCGAAAGCGGAGACCGCATCGCCGCGCAGGGCTTTCTCGAACGCTTCCGCAATCCCCGCGGAACTGAGGGCCGCCCCGCAGGGATTGGTGTGCTTGATGATCGCCGCGGCCGGCTCGGCAAACTCCGTTGCCAGCGCATAGGCGGCGTGAACGTCCACGTAGTTGTTGAAGGAAAGGGGTTTGCCCCATAAAATTTCCAGCGCCGCCAGGCCCCCGGGCGCTTCCCCGTAAGCGCGGTACAGCGCGGCCGGCTGGTGGGAATTTTCCCCGTAGCGCAAATCCTGAATTTTCTCCAAAAAATATGCTTTGTGTTGCGGCAGTTGAGTATCCGGCTCCTCGATCTGCGCGAAATAGGATTCCACCTGGCCGTCGTACCAGGCGGTGTAGAAAAAAGCTTCCCGGGCGCGCCGCCGCCGGAAGGCTTCCGAAACGCTGCCGCGGTTTGCCGCTAATTCCCGTAAAAAATCCTCGTACTGCCGGGGATCGTACAGCGCCGCCACGTGATGGTAATTCTTGGCCGCGGCCCGCAGCATGGCCGGCCCGCCGACGTCGATAAATTCCACCGCTTCTTCCGGGGGAAGCTTTTTTTGCAGCGCCTCGCTCACAAAGGGATAGAGGTTCACCACCACCAATTGAATGGGCTTCACGCCCATCTTTTCCAGCTCGCGCTGGTGTTCCGGGGTGGACTTGGCTAAAATCGCGGCGTGAATGAGCGGGTGCAGGGTTTTCACCCGCCCGCCTAAAATCGAGGGGTAGCCGGTGAGGTCTTCTACCCGGATTACCGGGACGCCGCGCTCGGCTAAATACGCCGCAGTTCCGCCGCTGGAGATAATTTCCACTTCGAACTCTCTCAACCGGTTCGCCAGTTCGGCCAGCCCGGTTTTATCCCAACAGCTCAACAGCGCCCGTTTAATGGGGATCATGTTTCATTTTCCTGATGATAACGCGCCGGCCTTCCACGCGATATTCGTTTTCCAGCAATAGTTTAAGCGCTTCGGGAAAAGCGTGGTGCTCTTGCGCCAGCACTTTCCGGGCGATTTCTTCCGGCGAATGGCAATCCCTTATGTCCACCGCACTTTGCAAAACGATCGGCCCGGCGTCGTATTCGTTATTTACTAAGTGCACGGTTACGCCGGAGATTTTCACCCCGGCGTCGAACACCGCCTGGTGAACCCGCATTCCGTACATCCCCTTGCCGCCGAAGGAGGGCAGCAGCGCGGGGTGAATATTGAGGATGCGGTTGGGATAAGCGTCCACCACGTTGGCGGGGATTTTCTTCAAATATCCCGCCAGAACGATGAAATCAACGGCTTGCAATTTCAAAATCCTGAGCAGCTCGCCGCCGAAAGCTTCCGGGGAGGGAAAATCTCCCGGGGGAACCACGAAAACGGGGAGGTGATGTTCTCCGGCGAATTCGATGGCGCCGGCGCTGCGGTTGTCGCTGATCAATGCGGCAATTTTTGCGGGGAGGTATCCGGCGACTGTTTTGTGATAGATAGTTTGAAAGTTGCTGCCTCTGCCGGATGCAAACACCGCGATGTTAACCAATTCCGCGCTCCATTTTGAGCAACAAATATAACACGGTGCGCAAAAGGTGTCAATCCCAAAAACGAGGGGAATTGGGGGGGAATCGCCCGGATTGGGGGGCGTGAAGTGAAACCTGGAAGACCGATTTGTTATTCTATTCGACAAAATTTCGGCGATATTGCCAACTATAGTTGACAATATTGTGCTTTTATTGCAAAGTGGAGTTGGCAATTTTAACCAGGAAAGCTGAATATATTCCCATAGTGGGGATGTGAATGCTTTCGAGCTAAAAAAGCGCACCGCCGGGGGGATGCATTCCGGGCGATGCGCTTTGGGATAGATCGTTCTTTATCCGCACTCAGCGCAGCAGCGCCATCTTGCGGGTAGCGGAATAATTGCCGGCCTGGATGCGGTAAATATAAATGCCGGAACTTACCTGGTTCTCGCTGTCGTTTTGCCCGTCCCAGATCAGCCGGTGCACTCCGGCGGGAAAAGGATGATCCGCCAGCGTCCGCACCTTCCGCCCGGTAATGTCGTAAATTTGCAAATTCACTGCTACATCTTCCGGGAGGGAGAAGGCAATGGTGGTAGCGGGGTTGAAAGGGTTGGGATAGTTCTGGAATAAGTTGTAAGAATTTACGGCGATGCCGGCTTTGCCCGACGTTTGGCCGGTATGCTTCCCGGCAAGCGCCGGACTTTCTATCCGGGTGTGATTGACCAGGGTAAACTCCGCGTCACCGGTCACCGAGAGATTCATCCGCAAATAATACCGCCCCGGGCTGATGGCGGAACAATTGATCTGGAAATTATTCTTTTTCTGTTTTTTCAGATTCCTTTTATGATAGGTGACGGAATCAATAAGGCTTACCACAGTGTTATTCAAAGCATCCATCAATTCAATTTTAAAAGCGATCCGGTCACTGTCTGTCAGGGCGGAGTGAACTGCCTTGCGATTTAACACCTCATAGCGGGTTTCGAGATGAAAAGAACTGTTGGGTTGAAGTAGAAAATCTTCGCTTATCAAACCCTGGTTCAGTTGCGAGGTTGAGGAAAAAACCGTGGTATCGGGAACCGGGATGAAACCGATCACACTGTCTTCCACCACAACATCTCCGAAGTGAAAGATGAATTCCAGGCTGTCTTTGTAAATTACCCCGCTTCTGCCGTAGGAGAGATCGAACTTTGCTCCCGGTTTGGCAAGAAGGTCTTGATCGGGAGGCGGCATCTGGCTGAAGTCGGTGGTTGCCCGGGTAAACACCGGGGGATTGAACACCATGGCATACATATTTTGTATGCTGCTGCCCGGGCAGATATGGATTTGGGCGCCGGCGTGGCTGAGAGATTGCGGAGCGGAATAGGAAGCGCCGCTTCTGCTCACCCATTTACTGGCCGGCGGGGAACCGGCGCTCCAGATAATAACGGTCTGCTGCTGGGAGTAAACGGAATTGTTAACTGTCCAGATAATTTCATTGGGGTATTGGCTGTAGGTCTGGATCGTTCCCCAGCTTTGCCCGCCCTGCGATCCCGCCCGGACGCTGGCCACGGTATAAGAAAGCTGCTGCCCGGTCCACACCCCGGCGGTCCAACTGATAATCGGATCATACCCACCGACGTTGCTGATAGAAGGCTCAATATTCATCGGGTAAGAACCACCCTTGGAAACATTGAAATCAATTATGTAATCTAATCCCCAATTGTCCGGGTCGTTCGGATCGCCATACCCCCAAAAATCCCAATTAATTCTTACCTTTTTATAGATGATAGTGCTGCGGTCAGAAGCGGTCCTTTTTGAAACGGCGACGTGGAAAGACTGGTCGTTGGCAACCGCTAAAGATAACCCGGAGCCATTGCTCTCCATCAAGGGCCATACATAATCACTATAGGTGGCTCCGATATGAGGATAAGTGGCAACCCAGTTCCTTCCGATTCGGCACTCGACCATTCCGCTCTTTCCCACCCGGTGAGAATAGCGCCGCCGCGAAAGTCGCTGGAAGGATAGAGCCGGGCCTCCTCCGGATTAGACACCGACAGGGAAGCCACCTCCACGATTTCCTGATCGTAATCATCATAGCTGACGACTTTTATGGTGGAGGCGTTTTCCTGGTAGGTGATGAGCAAGGCGCCGGCTTCGGTGGAAAGGGAAGGGCATTGGGCGCCGGCGGGACCCAGGGGTTGGGCGTTATTGCGGAGATTCCAGGTGAGTCCGTTATCCTCGCTGGATTCCGGCCAGATGGTGTTAGCGTCTTCATACACCGAGAATAGTTTTCCCAGGCAGTTGAGAAATTTTTTCTGCCCATTGCTCCGGTAATTCGTGCCCACCTGGGTTCCTTTATAGTTGGCGCGCACGATGCCATTGGGGTTTTTGAAGACTACCGGGGTTTGTACTGCATTTGCATTCTGGAAATCAGCGGCGGTAGGTGGCAGCGCGTCCCATTTCCAGAAATGAAACCGGTGGGTGCGCCCGCTCTGGGGCAAGTAGGTATCCTGGGTTTCTGGAGCGCGCACAGAGTAGTAAGCTGGTGTCTCATTCGGGTCTTGATCCAAAAACACGCCTTTAAAACTACTCGCAGTGAACAGTTCCAGGGGAAGGTCCTCATAGGGTTCAAGCTCTGCACCATCCATGCCCAGGTTGCGGTAACCGTAAGGCGGGTCATAATATTTCGGATCGCCCTCGATTCTCAGCCAGGGGTCTTTAAATTCCACATATCCCACATTTACCTGGCCGGGGGTTACCAACCTGGTTTGGATGGTGGCGTTGTGGGCGGTTTTGAATCTGGCAATGATGGGTTGCGGAGTAGGTCCTTCAATCGTAAAGGCATGATGATTAGTAACCATATCAGTGCCTTCCCAATCGTTATACTTCTGGGTGGTTCCCGTTTTGAAATCCTGGTAAGCACGTAAGATTTGAGTGGAATTTTCGGAGAAATCGAAATCATACGGCACCGGATGTTCAAAAAACCTGTCTAATTTATAGTGGCTAAGGTTCCCAAAAGAAGCACCCCCAGCATCCTGTTGATCGCCGCGGACTGTGAGGAAATGGGGCAGGGTTGTTCCATAATTCTGGTTCAAGTAGTTGACTGCTTTCGGCAGATTGGGTCGAGGTCCGATGTTTTCGTTGCCATTCTGATGCGGCATGCCGGATTTTTTTAAAACCGCGCTCATTTGGCCCGGGGTTAATTTATTGCCGGTATTTGCATAATAAATGCTTTGTAAACAGGCTGCTGCTCCCGCTACAAGTGCTGCAGCAGAAGAGGTGCCATCAAAATCAGCTCTATAATCATCATTCGGACCAGGATTTCCGGAATATAGCGACGACCCCTCTCCGGTGGTTACCACCCCACCGCCCCAGCCATGAAGATCAACTCTATTCCCATAATTTGATGTTGAGATTGCTATTAAGGCATCAGGCTCACCGGCCGCAACAATAATGGCGCCGGTATTCGGATGGGTTAAATAAGGATCGATGTTTATTCCAGCATTTCCTGCCGGTTCAATAACGATGATACCTTCTTGAATCGCGGCAACAATCTCAGCCCTGGTTAGATTATAATACTCCACTGCTACCAATCGTCATTCATGCCCCGTTCCTGCCTGGGCCTCAATCAAAAGAACATCTCCAACATCTAATTGCAACCTTGCAGCCGCTACCGCTGCCGCAATGACCGGATCCTCTTGTTCTGGGGTAAGCTCACTGCCCTCCCAACGGGAAGATACTTTAATTGAGGTTGATGAACACATCCCGGTTACTCCAAATCCATTGTCCTGGCCCACTAATATTCCTAACACCGCAGTTCCATGTTCATTTCCCGGCTCACTAATTCCATGGATCAGCGGTATTCCTATTGGCAAATCTTCGTGATTTAGATTCCAACCTCGCTCTACATCGACAATTTTAACATGCTCTCCCTGCCCGCCAGGTAGAGACCAGACATTCTGAACTCCAATCCCAATATTGCTGGTGCCAGTTAATGAGGCATCATAGAGATATCCCTGTAATTCGATAAAATCTGGCGTCTGGGCGAATAAGTCTGATCGGCATATTAAGAATAGACAGGTGCTGATTGTAAAAGTTAAGAGTCTCATGGTAAATCCTCCTTTTTGGAAAATTTTTTTAAAGTTAGCTGGAATGATATTCCCTGAAATATTTTAAAGAATATCCGTCATTGCTATCTCAAAAGTGATTTTAAATTAATTTCTTATGCCACGTAAAATGATTGCCAGGCCTCCGCCGATTTCACCAACCGCGACTATTATATCCTGTTTTATTCCTACCGCATGATACCGCCCGTAAAAATAGGGTAATTCATAATGGCGCCAGGTTGAACCGTTAAAATGAGACACATTACCAAAGGAACCGGCAATGATCACATCATTTTCATCATTACCGCGGATGGCATCTTTATAAAATAAGGGCTGGGAATCATCATACTGCCAGGGGTCACCGATAGCAGAGTTGAAATATAAGCCGTTACCGGCCACATAATATTTTTTACCGGGCATAAACCAGATGCTGCGCAGATTGAAAGGAAGCCCGCTGTCCGAGAGTGTGGTAACTGTGGAACCCTGGATTTGAAGCAGTTCTCTGGCCTGGGGAATTTGAGAACGTTCAGAAGCAATAGTCAGGATTTCATATTCCCCGGTCTGGGGATTTAACGCCCCCCAGATATCCTGGATATCCACCGTGGTACCGCTCTCCAGCTTCTGCCAATTGCTGCCGTTGTAGTGCACGATAGTGCCTTCACCACCGACCGCATAAACATTTGAAGGATCTGTTGCAAAAATTTTCTTTATAGCTCCATCCAGCATGGAATTCATTTCACAATCCAGTTGAGTAGTAATTCCATTATGTACAGCGATTGCACCACCATTTGTGAAAAGAATGTGATCTTGTAAAAAAGCCCAAATTGCTCTTATTGGGGGATAATCTACGGCGCTACATGGACCTATAAAAGGAATTCTCTTCAACTCCCACTGCTGGCCATTCCAGTGCGTGGCATTGTACGGCGGTATCCAATTCCCCAGGCTGTCAAAGGTGTCAGTTTCGGCGGTATGGATTTCTCCCACCGCCCAGATGTTGTTTTCGTCAACAATGGCAACGTCTAACAAATAAGAACTGTAGAGGCCGAGGGTATCAATCTGCCAGGTAAAGTGGTGGCTGGTGGTATCCGGGCCTGCGGGCGGGGGCGGATTGGTAGAGGATTTCTCGCAGCCGCAAGCCAAAAAGAGTAAATGCAAAATGAAAATTGAAAATTGAAAAATGCGGTGAATACGAATTTTCGGAGATCGGTAACGCATCATGGCCTCCTTAAATTGAGTTTCCGGGAAAGTACGCTTATTCCCCGGCGGGAGTGAACGGTTTTGGCGAAAAGTTTTAGGCAGGTAAGGCGAGGGAGGAATAGAATAGAATAGAACGTAAGGACCCTTCTATTACAGGCAGCCCTGAACGCTGGAAAAGGAATGTCGAAATATTCGACCTCATCACGCCGCTCCCGGGCAAAGAAACTTTTACGTTTCAAACCTGATCTACTTATATATTCACCAATGAGCGGCAAATATTGAAAAAAAATCCCTCCTTTGCTAATGGATCCGCAAAACCCCGTGAAATATATCTTTCAGAAAACCGGGCAGGCATTCCCCCATTGCTCCATTCTTCCAAACATCCATCCCTCCAATACTCCCCCTCCGCCTTCCCCCGCTCACCCACCCCCGCCGTAGTAAAACAGCGCCCACAAAAACGGAGAGGTAAAGATGATCGAATCGAAGCGGTCCAAAAAACCCCCGTGGCCGGGCAGCAGGGTGGAGGTATCCTTCACCCCGGCGTCGCGCTTGAAACGCGATTCCACCAGGTCGCCGATCTGCCCGAAAATCCCCACGATTGCGCCGCAGGCCAGGGAGTATGTTAAGGGCAGGCCGGGAAGGAAAAGCTTGCCCAGCAGCATAAAACTGAGAATTCCAAATAACAGCCCGGCAATCGCCCCTTCCCAGGTTTTGTTGGGGCTGACCGCGGGCGCTAATTTGTGCTTGCCCAACTTGCGCCCGGCGGTGTAGGCGGCGGTGTCGCAAATCCAGATGGCGCCGAACATCACGATGATCAAACGCCCCCCGGCCGGGGAGATGGGCATCCCGAAAGTGGGCAGCCAGCTTTCCAGCCCGGTCAGGGAAACGCTCTCCGCCGCGGCGGGCATCCACTCCGCAAAATTCAGGCGCAGGCGCAGCAGGGTGGAAAGGAACAGGGTGATGTAAGCAAACCCGGTAATCGTAAAAGTGGCGTTTTTACTGGCCAGCCCTTCCTGCTTGCTCAGGTGCACGAATAAAATATACACCAGGGCCAGCAGCAGCAGGCTCTCCCAATGGCCGGGGTAGAAAAACGCCGCCAACAGAAAAAAACTGCTCAGCACCAACGCCGGCACGCGGTAGGGATAGATCTGCTTGTTGTGGTACATGGTATAAAATTCCCACAACGCCATTCCGTTGATGATCAAAATCAAGGCCAGGAAATAATACCCGCCCAGGTAGGTTAGCAGCAGCAATGAGGGAATTCCCCACGTCGCCACGCCGATTCGCTTGCCTAATTCGCTCACAGAACCTCCTTCATAACAAGGAAAAGGGAAAAAGGTAGAAGGTAAAAATATAGAAGGAAAAAGGGTGAGATGGAACTCCCTGATCGCTGAGAGCTGAGCGCTGGCAGCTTTTCATTGGAGTACCCGGGGAATGGAGGTGCGGAAATCCCGGAAAAGGTGGTAGGCGTTTTCCAGGTAATCGATAGCGCGGTCCCACTCCCGCTCGCTAACCGCCCGCAGCAGTAGGGCGATTTCTTCCTTCACGCCCATAAACTGGTAGAATTGCACCGTATCCAGCAAACGGGCAACCACCCGCTCCAGCTCTTTTTGATTATGCTCGGAGATGAGGCGCAGGAGAGTCAGGTAGATATTTTCGAAGTGCAGAATGAAGCTTTCCCTCATTCGGTCGTAGGATTTGCCGGGCGGGGCGGCGAGGGGGTCCGGGGCGAGGGCCGCCTCGGTGACCTTCTTTTGCTGCTGCCGGTTCAGCAGCACGAAGTTCATCTTGCGGATCAGGTCGCCGCGCAAAAAAGGTTTGGTGATAAAATCATTGGCGCCCATCTGTAACGCCTGCATCAGGGTGGCGCTGTCGGTGCGGGAGGTGATGATAATAACCGGGATGGCGCGGGTTTTTTCCATTTTCCGTAGCCGCTCCAGGGTCTGGAAACCGTCTAAGTGGGGCATGATCACGTCCAGGAAAATCAAATCCGGGCGGTACACCAGCGCCAGTTGGATGGCATCCTCCCCGTTGGTGGCGGTAGCCACCCGGCAATCCCTGCCGGTCAAAAGGTCGGATAGAATCTGCCGGGTAACCGGGTCGTCGTCCACCACTAACACGCTGATCTTAGTTTTTTCTGGCTGCGGAACCATCTTCCCCTGTTTTTACAAATACCGGTCCACAAACTCTTTCAACTCGAACACCCCGTCTTCCAGGATAATCTTATCGGCCATGGAAATGGGGGATTCCTCGAAATAGATATTTTCCACCTGCAAGTTGTCCGATAATTTACTCACCAACTCCTTGGGATTGTTTTGCACAAACCGCACCGGGTAAGTTCTTTTTAACAGCACCTTGGCGGTTTCTCCGGCTACGAAAAGCGATTTGTTCAGATGTTTTGCCATGACGGCGATGGCGTGAGTGCCGGTTTTATTCACAAAAGTAGTTTCCGTAAAACGGTCGGTACCGGTCAATACAAAATGGCACTCCTCCACCGCCCGGGCGATATCCGCGTCCGGCACCAGGCGCACCTTGATCCCCGCTTTGGCGAGGCGGTAGGCCATCTGGGTGCCTTCATTCAACGGGCGGCTTTCGGTGCAGATCACCCGGAAACGTTTTTTCTGCCGCCGCGCCTCCATCAGGATGGATTCCACCACGCTGCTGGCGGAGTGGGTCAGGATGACGTGGTGGTCCAGGATCAGGCGGCATCCCCAGCGGGTAATGACCTTCACGTTGTCTTCCGCGCGCTGGCGGATTTGTACGATCTCTTCCAGGGTGGCGTCGCGGATGGAGTTGATATCCTTCTGCTCTTTGGGAATATTCTGAATGAATATCAATACGTGGCGGGTGCGGTTATAGATCAACGCCATCAACGGTTTGGCGCGCACCAGGGCGTTGCTCAGCTTGGAGAGAGCCTGAATCAGCTCGGTGCGGTTTTTGTACAACTGCCGGCGAACGAAATCTTCCACAATATCTAACGCCTGGTTGGCCAGGTAAATGGAACCGTGCGTGGAATCGTCGCGGATTTTGGCGACGTCCGTTCTCCAATACTCTAAGCCGTCATCTTCCGAGCCATTCAATTCGTCGATTTCTTTACTTGTCTTAATTTCTTTGCTTGCTTTGCTACTCGACATTTTCATCCACCCATGTTAAGTATTTCAAGGATCCATCATTTACCGGCAGAGCCAGGATTTCCGGTATTTCATAAGGATGCAAAGATTGAATGCGCCGTTCCAGGCGCTCGTAAACGTCGGCGCGAGATTTGATCATCAGCAGGTATTCGCGGTCATCGCAAATGTCCCCCTTCCAGCGATAGATCGAGCGCAGCCCCGGGATGACGTTGCAACAAGCAGCCAATTTCTCCGTTACCAGCGCCCGGGAGATCGCTGCGGCGGTCGCCTCATCGGGAACGGTACAGAGTATAACATAATATTTTTGATTCATAGGCTGTCAAATATAATGATTTCACATACTTAAAATCAAGCTGATTTTCTTGCTGAAAAGTTGCGAGTGAGAAGTGGTAAGTGGCAAGTGGTAAGTGGTAAGTGGCGAGTGGCAAGTCAATGTCGTTTAGTTAAGGGCATCGAGACTAAAATTCACTATTCTGAGTTCACCGTTCACAATTCACAATTGCTATTATTTCGCAAGTTATCACGGTAGTTCGATAATGGTGAATAGTGAATGGTGAATAGCGAATGCTTAACTAAACGACATTGAGTGGTAAGTGGCAAGTGAGAGGTAGTAATTCCACTTCCCAATTGCAACTTCTTACTTGCAACTTCTCACTTGCAACTTCTCACTAAATTATTGACATCCGCTTTGGAAATGGCGGAGAGGATTCGTTATATTGGCTCCCGCCATTTTTGAGGGCGCCGGGCTGATAAGTGAATAAATATGATGATTGAGATCCTCCGACACACCTTTTGGGAGACCCTGGAGATTTCCGGGTTAGTGTTTGTCGCCCTGGTGGCGATGGACCTGGCCTACGTGTATTCTCGCGGTAAAATGCTCTCCTTCCTGCAAAAATACCCCCGCGCCCAGTACCTCATCAGCGCTTTCCTGGGCGCCATTCCCGGTTGCGAAGGCGCTTTTTTAGCGGTCTCCCTCCATACCCACGGGTTGATCACTTTCGGAGCGCTGTTGGCAGCGTTTATCGCCACCACCGGCGATGAAGCCTACGTGATGTTCTCCGAATTCCCCCTCGTCGCCCTGGGATTGACCGCGCTGCTCTTCGTAATAGGATACCTCACCGGCTGGCTGGTCGATGTGGCGCAAAAACGGCGGCGCGGCCGGCACGAATTCCATTGCGCGACGGCAATTTTTCATCCCGCCGTCAAGCTTTCCTTCCGGCACTACACCCTCGACCACGTTTGGAAGCACATTATCAAACAGCACATGGTTAAAATTTTCCTGTGGACCTTTGCAGCCATTTTTTTGATCGAGTGGGCGATTACCGCCTACCAGTTGGAGCGATTTCTGAGCGATAAACCGTATTTAATGCTCTTAGCAGCGGGGTTGGTCGGGTTGATCCCCCAGAGCGGGCCGCACCTGATCTTCGTGACCATGTTCATGGAAAAGACCATTCCGTTTTCGGTTTTGTTCACCAATATGCTGGTGCAAAACGGCCACGCCCTGCTGCCCCTGCTTTCCGTATCGCTCAAAGATTCCCTGGTGATCAAGGGAATCGGCCTGGCTGCCGGGTTGCTGCTCGGCGGCGCCCTGATGTGGGCGGGGATGTGAGGGGGGAGCAGGGATTGCGTATTGCGTATTGCGTAACACGTAATTTTACGAAATACGAAATACGCATTACGTTTTACGCATTACGAGTCACGCATTACGTTTCGCAGGACATTCCTAAACGCAGGAGACAGACGTGGAAACCCCCTTTCTGGTGGTGGGAGATGGAAACGGCAATTTTACGGAGGTTCCGGAACTGAATATGGCGGGGGTGAACTTCGTGAAGCCGCTGTTGCCCCGGGCAGAAGACCTTATCCCCCTTCCGCCGCAGGCCCGCCTGGCGGCGCTGCCGGGTCGGAACGCCATCGGCTACGATGCGGACCTGGAAAAATTTATTCCTCTCCGGGAATATGGGGGAATGCGAGTGTTTCCGGCGGCGGCAATGCTGCCCGATACCTGCCTGCAACTCCTGCGAAGCGCGTTTTCCATGGTCTTGGATTCCCCGCGCCTGCCGAACGAAAATTTTACCGCCGTGGGACGCCTCGAAGACCGTTACGTTGTCGCGGCGACGCCGCTGCGGCAACCCCTCTTTCCCGGTCAGCAGATATTTGCCATCTCACCGGGCGATGTCGCCGCCTCCGAAACCATTTCCGCCGCCGCCTTGCACCTGAACAGCGTCCCCCATGGCCTGGTTCGCTTCGAAATAAACCACCTGGAGCAGTTGCCGCTGGCGGCGGAAATGATCGGCAAAATTCGCTCCCAAACCGATAAAGGCGCCGTGCACCTCACCGCCGGGGTTTTCCATCCCCGGCGCATAAAAGAGTGCTGCCGCGCCGGCTTAGACGGCCTGGAAGCCATCACCCATTCCGCCCGGGAAGAGTA
>WYBG01000042.1 GCA_011526015.1 Deltaproteobacteria bacterium
GCTTTGGGGTTTTCCACCTCCACGCGCTTGAGGGTTTTGGCCTCGTGGCTGAAATCCAGTTTCAGGTTGACCGCCAGCGCCTCTTCCCGCTCCCGGCGGGCGCGTTTTTCCGCCACCGCCCGGCCAATTTTGCGGATGGCCAGGTCGGCCAGCACAAATAAGATCACTGCTACAAGCAAAAGTAGGAATGCCATGGAGTTCTCCTTTTATGGTCAAGATAAATGTTTAGCGTGTTTCGATCCCCCGAAGGGGCAAGCCGGCCCAAGCACATCCATCTCCGGATGTAGGTCGGGGTTTCGTCTTCCAGATTCAAGTTTCGGGTTAATGGCTCTTCTCCACTTCTCCGTTTCTCCCTTACTCCGGTTCAGAAAAATAAAAAGCGTTCCCTTTCCCTCAACCTTACAGCCGGTCGGAGCTGCACGGGGTCAGGTGCTTCAATTCGTACTCCAGGTCCGAGGGGAGGACGGTGTAGAGCCAGCCGCGAAAGTAGGGGTCCTTCTCCGCCAGGGCGCAATTTTGAGAAAGGGTTTCATTGAAATTCAGGATTTTCCCGCTGATCGGCGCCAGCACGTTGTGAATTAGTTGATCCTCCGTTTCCACCCGGGCGCACAGGTTCCCCTGCACGATCTCCTCTTCCCGCTCGAAAAATTCGATGCGCCGGATGCCCCCCAGGGTCTTGATAAACAGGTCGCTCAGCCCGGTTTTTACCGAGCCGTCGCTCTCCACGTTCACCCAGCCGGCGTATCCTAACCGGTAATAGCTGGGAGGGCAGGGCACGTAAACCGGGTAAAGGTCGTTTCTTTCCCGCGCGGCGGCGTTGAAGGACTGGCTCAATTCCTGGTATTTCATTCCCCGGCGAACCGTGCTCAGCAATTCTTCCACCGTGAACGGTTTGGCCAAAAAGTCGATGGCGCCGAGATACAGGGATTTGACCGCGTTTTCCACCGTGGAGTAACCGGTGGTGATGATCACCGGCGTCGCGACGTGCTTTTCCGCCAAACGCTCCAGGAACTGGAAGCCGTCCATATCCGGCATCATAATGTCGCAGACGATCAGGCGGTAGCCGGCCTGGGCGATCTTTTTCAGCCCCTCCAGCGCGTGCGCCGCGGTATCCACCTGGAAACCCTCCGCGCTGCACAGCTTCACCACCGCGTCCAGCACCACCGGCTCATCGTCGATAACCAGCAGGTCGGTTGTTTTTTTCATATTTCCACTCATTCCTCACTTCTCTCCATTCTCCATTCTCCATTCCCCATTCACTATTCTCCATTCTCCATTCACTATTCCCCATTCACCATTCCCCATTCTCCATTCACCATTCACCATTCCCCATTCCCCATTCCTCATTCCTCATTCACTATTAAAAACAATAGTGAATTCAGAACGGTGAATAGTGAATAGTGAATGGTGAATGGTGAATGGCAGCCTACCCCTTCTCCGCCGGCAAGCGCAGTGTAAAGGTCGTTCCCCGGCCCACCTCGCTGTCCACGCTGATAGTGCCACTATGATTGTCAATAATTCCCCATACCACCGCCAGCCCCAGCCCGGTGCCTTTTTGCCCCTTGGTGGAAAAGAAAGGCTCGAAAATCTTCTCCAAATTCTCCCGGGAGATGCCGCAGCCGCTATCGGCCACTTTGATCTCCACGTACTCCTTTTTGCCTTCCCGTTCCGCGGTTTCCCAGTATTGCCAGGCGCAGTCCTTATTGGTGCATCCGGCCAATTTCCCCTGGGAGGGCACTTCCAGCGCATATACAGCGGAACCGCAGGAGGGACAGGTTTTGCCTTCCTCTAACAGGGAGATGTTACAGCGCGGGCAGGAGAGGGTAAACTTGCTTTTTCTATGAATCGCGATTCCGTAATGGTGCGCCGGTTTGCCGTAAACCGGGTGGAGGTGGATGAATCCCTCCTCGCCGTTGCTGGCGGCTTTCAGCCGGATAGAGGGCAGGCCGTCGATCTTGAACGCCGGGTCGATGAGGTCGTGCCCCTTGGGGCAGGCCGCTTTTTTTACCTGGAGAATTCCAAATGGGGCTAACTGGATCGCCGCCGCGGTGAGGGTAATGGTTCCGCCCCGCTCGCCCATGGCGTCCGCGCCGTTTTCGATCAAATTGATGAACACCTGCTGCACCTGGTTGGCGTCCGCGGTAATGCGAGGAAGATCGTTTTCGAATTGCTTCACGATTTTGACCTGTTTCAGGCTTAACTGGTTCTCGATGACGTGCAGGGCGCGTTCCAGCACTTCCCGGATGTCCACTTTGGTCTTTTTGGGCACCGATTGCCGGGCGAAATCCAGCAATCCCTTCACGATTTCCCGGCTGCGCTTGGTTTCCCGCACGATCACTTCCAGGTCCTCTTTCAATTCCGGGTTGTCTTTGGCCCGCTTCAGCAGAAAACTGCTGTAAGTGAGAATGCCGGTGAGGGGATTGTTGATCTCGTGCGCCACCCCCGCGGCCAATCGCCCCAGGGAGGCCATTTTATCCGATTGAACCAGTTGCAGGCGCGCCTCGGAGAGCTTCTGGGTCATATTGTTGAAGGAGCGCGCCAGTACCCCTAATTCGTCGCTGCTCACGTTCTCGATGCTGTAATTGAGGTTCCCGGAAGCGACCTGCCGGGTGGCGGTGACCAGGGCGTTTACCGGTTTATCCACCCAGTTTTTGACGAAAAACCAGATGATCCCGCTCAACGCCATAATGGCGATCACGGCCAGGAGCAGCATTTTGAATTTTGCGGAAGCGATTTGGGCGTCGATGTTTTTCAGGCTGATGACCACGTCTAACACCCCTAACACGGTTTGGGTGCGGGAATGGGCGTGGCAGTCCGACGTCCAGCAGGAAGGCTCGTTATAGATCGGATTGATGATTCCGAATACCCGGGAAGAGTCCGGATGTACCCGGAAAACCCGGGTGCGGTTGGAAATGGGCAGTTTCTCTAAAGGCTGGTTCTCCGCATGGCAGACGTAGCAAGCCTGGGCTTTTTTATCCAGGATATGGCCGATCTGGCTGGTATCGGCGGAGTAGGTGATGCTGCCCTCCTTGTTCATAATGCGAATGTCCTTGATGGAGGGATCATCCCCGATCTGCTGGACGATCTTGAGAATATGGGGGCGGTTATTCAGCAGCATGTCGTAGCGGGTGCTGCTTTTGACCGTCTCGCTGAGTTGGTTGGAATGGCGCTCCACCTCCGCTAACAGTACCTGCTGCTGGGAGCGCACGTTCAGGTATGCAAAAATGCTGATGATCAAAATGGCCGCCAGCCCGACGGCAAAGATCAATTTAAAGCTGATGTTTTGGAACATTGTTTATATCCATGTTGGTTTGTGCAAAATGAATTTTGCACTCCTTTAATCAACTTTCCTGCCCGGCAGGTCCTTCGGGTAGCTCAAATCGTCGTGGCAATCCGTGCAGGTGGGCGGGGCGTTAAAATTCTGGTTGGCATGGCAGTCGCTGCAATCATTTTCGATATGGTTTTCATCCAGCGCCAGCCCGGTAACGCGATGGTCGAAATTGGTCGCGTTCCAGCCTTTGTGGCAGGCGTTGCAGCTCATATCGGGTTTGGCAACTCGCCGGCGGCCCGGCTGGCCGTGGCATTCCTTGCAATCGACGCTGCCGTGAAAACGGGTGAGTGAAAAACCGGTGAGATCGTGATCGAAACGGAGTTTTTCCTGAGCGTCGTGGCAAAATCCGCAGCGGTTGTCGATCTCCTCCGCGTGGCAGGCCATACAATTGTCGTGCGGCTCTTTTTCTGCGGCGGCGGTTTCCTTCATGGTATCGTGGCAGCGGCTGCAGCTCTCATTCTGGTGGCAACTCACGCAGGTTAAACCGTAAAGTTGGGCATGGTCATCGTGGTAGAAGGTAACAACCGCCCCTTCTTCCGCTTCGGTTTGATACACCAATTTGGTGGGCTCGGTGATTTTCGGGTGTTTGATTTCCTGTTTCGCCGATTTCACCGCAGCCGCAGTAGCGGCGGAGGGATCGCCTTTGACCGCGTGGCAGACTGCACATTCGTTGCTGTGGCTCCATTCCCGGTGGCAGCTCAAACACTGGCGGTGGTATGCGCCTTTCAACCCCGGTTTGCTCAAATCCGTACCGGTGGCGTTGGGATCATGGCATTCCCGGCAGGCGGCGATCCGTCCCGGGGGATTGAAATGGTGGCAAGAGACGCAGCCGCCGGCCATATCGGCCATCTCCGCGTGGAGCTTATGGGTGAAAATCGTCGGCTCGTACAGGTTGGAGAGCACGTCGATTTTCAGCACCGCCGGGGCGTCTTCGGCGGTATGGTAAACGGTAATACCCCTGCGGCGGGTAAACTCCGGCATAATCTTCAGGCACGGCTTTTCATAGGTCGGCCGCTCGCAAACGTGGCAGGATTTGCAATCCAGGGGCATCTGGGCGTGGTGTTTTTCGCCGGCCGGCTGGGCATACCCTGCACATAGGCCGATGATAAGGATGAACATGATCTTTTTCATTTTTAACCTGCTTAACATTCGTTGTCATTCATGGTCAATGGCTTCGCCGTCAATTGGCTTCGCCGTCATTTCGCTTCGCTGTCAATTGGCTGCGCCGTCAATTGGCTTCGCCGTCATTTCGCTTCGCTGTCAATTGGCTGCGCCGTCAATTGGCTTCGCCGTCATTTCGCTTCGCTGTCAATTGGCTTCGCCGTCAATTGGCTTCGCCGTCAATTGGCTTCGCCGTCATTTCGCTTCGCTGTCAATTGGCTTCGCCGTCAATTGGCTTCGCCGTCATTGGGCTGCGCCGCCATTTTTTCACTTCTCATTTTGCGATCTTCAATTTTCATTTTTCAATCTTCAATGTCTTGCGTTCCCCGGATGGCGAATTTGGTTCGCGGGCGGTGGCTGAGGTCCGGCTGCCCGATGATCGGAAATACCCGCACGAACAGGCGGTAGAGCAGCACTTCCAAAGCGATAAATCCCACGGTGATGGAAATTTCCCCGATGGACGGGAAATAAGCAGCCGCTTCCACCGGCGGTTTGTAGGCGATGACAAAATTGTTGAAACGGTTCAGCAGCACCCCGAACACCACTAACACGGAGGCCAGGAAAATCCAGGAAGGCGACTTCAACGCTTTGCGGTCTAAGAAGATGCGCAGGGGGATGGCGAAACCGACCACCAATTCGATAATGAACATGATGCTCGGCAGGCTGAGGTCGGTGAGATAAACAAAGGTCTCGCGGATCACCATATCGCCGATTTTGAACGCTAAATATACCGCCAGCAGCGGCCCGATGAAGCGGGCCAGCTTCGAGAGCACGTGCATTTCCGGCTTCAGGCCGAAGGAGCGCGAGGCCAGTATCGACTCCATGATCACCATGGGAAATCCCACCGCAATAGCCGATAGCAGGAACAGCAGCGGCGCGATGGGAGTCTGCCAGAGAGGATGGATTTTGGGGCCGGCGATCATCATCAGGGTTCCCAGGGAGGATTGGTGCAGGCAGGAGAGCACCACGCCCAATATAATAAAGAAGAACATGGCGCGGTTCAGGCCCCCGTCTAAAAACCTCAGAAAGCGGTCGATTCCCTTGTTGAAGCGGGCAAAAAGCCCCGGGAGATTCACCCGCCCCATGAATCGCTCGGTAACGATGGGCAGAAATTCGATGTAGAGCACGCTCAGGTAGGCCATCACGCAAATGCCCACTTCGAACAGCGCCGAATTGCCGTTCCAGAATATCATCACGTGCCAGATGTTGTAGTAGCGCCCTAAATCCATTACCACGCCTAAAGCCACGAAGGTGTAGCCCAGCATAGCGGTGAGCAGCGCCGGGCGGGTGATGAGGTGGTATTCTTCGCGGTGAAAGATGTGTCCCAGCGCCGCGGTGGTAAACCCGCCCGCCGCCAGGGCCACCCCCGCGGCCACGTCAATGCCGATCCAGATACCCCAGGGATACTCCTGGCTGAGGTTGGTTACCGCCCCGATGCCTAACACAAAGCGGAAGAAGGCGAATACCAGCCCGTTGAGCACCAGCAGCGAGAGAACGATTACCCCGGGGGTGAAGAATTTGAACTTCAACGGTTCTGCTTTGATGGCAAGGTTCATTGTGTCTCCTGAATATCTCAAAGGTTTTCAAAAGACCTCAAAGGTTTCTAAAACCTTTGAGGTCTAAGTCTATTCTTCTTCGGATTCTTTACTGCGTTTGCTAATCCACATAATCCCGCCTAACAGGGCGAACAGGGACATGGGCGGCACAAAATAGGCAAAAATGGCGTGCTGCAGGGATTCCGAAGCGCCCGGCGCGGGGTCGGGGCCCAGTTCCGGAAAATCTAACTTCTCGAACTCTTTGCTCGCCAGGTAGAGCCAGGAGGCGCCCCCGACTTCGTACTCCCCGTACACCCGGTCGATGTAGCGGCCCGGGTTATCCTTGATGCGCTGGTGCGCCAGCTCCACCAGTTCGTAGCGTTTTCCGTATTTCATCACTTCCATGGGACAGATTTCCACGCAGGCGGGGATTTTGCCCTCCCGGGTGCGCTCGAAGCAAAAATCGCACTTGCGGATTTCCGGCTGCAGCGCTTTTTCATACTCGAAGGTCGGCACCTGGAAGGGGCAGGCCACCAGGCAATAGCGGCAGCCGATGCACTTGCTCTCGTCCCAGATCACCGCGCCGTTTTCCTGCTTGGAAAACGCCCCCACAATGCAGGCGGAGACGCAAGCGGGATAGTCGCAGTGCCGGCACTGGGTTTTGACGTTGATGGGCGCCCTCCCGGCTACGGGATTTTCAAACTCGTTCACCACGGTCAGGGCGGAGGGGTCGGGGCGGCGTTTTTGGGCGAACACCGAGCGGTCATTGTAACTTTCGATGGGATCGCTGGGAAGGTTGTGGGCGACTTTGCAGGCGTACTCGCACCTGCGGCAGCCGATGCACAGGGTGGTATCCACCAGCACCCCCATGCGGTCATCGGAGAGCACGTTCTTCGGCGCGGCGAGCGCCTTTTTGGGCGCCAGCCCGGCCAGCCCGGCCCCCAGGATGCCGGCGGTTTTTAGAAAGTCGCGGCGGGACTGTTTCATGAAAAATCCTCCCGTGGTTGATTCAGGATTTGTTCCATAGGTCGGTTTCCTTTTTTAATCCGGTTTGATTATTCCGGCAATGGCGCAGTCACTTTTGGCTGCAATTTCTTAAAATTCGACTCTTTAACCTCCTTAACCTCCATAAATCTATACTCCGCAAGGAAAAGTTACCGCCAGGCGCCGCTCGCAAACAATGACTTTGGTTAGCTCAAAACATGATTTTCGTCAATGTTTTGGCATGAAAGGGAGAGTCCCTCCTGCGGGGAATGGCGCCGGTTGCCAGAAAATCTCCCCGGTTAAGATCGTGGGCGCATAAATCTGCGACAACAATGTCGCGGTCGTCTCACGGATGCCCCAGCAGATTAAACTTATAAAAAACAGTGAATTATTCAAAACAAACCGGGCAAAGGAGACATGGATGTCTCGAATTGTAGGTATCGAAGAAAACGGGCTGTGATTGTAAGTTGCATATAATCAAGCAGCTAAGGTAATTCCCGAAAGTTTGGCATCGAAGATGTATTAAGTATCAGCCTTGTAGGCCAGAGAGGATGAAAATGTTTAGAGTACTGGCATTAACTGAGGAAAATGGATTGTATGCCGGGGTTAGAGATTTTGTAAAGAAGGACAGGGGAGACATCGGAATTATTACCTATTCCAGTACGGTAGATCTTTTGGAAAAATTTTCTGCGGTGCATACGGATCTGGTAATATTGGACGTGGACGTATTAGATGACCAGGCCCTCAAATTGATCAATATCTTACGCTCCATCAAGAAAGACTCCCGGATTATGTTGATCCTTTCCAAAGATAAAATGGCGATCTGTTCCGCCGCTTTTTCCCTGGGGATCGTTTCGTACCTGGTCAAACCGATCACCACCGAAAACCTCTATGACATCATTGCTTCGGTATTGCTGAAACATTGAAAGAACACGGCGAAAAAACATTCCAATAATTAAACTAAGGATAATACCCAACATGTTAACCCCTATTTTTAAAATCCTACTCAAAGGAGGACTTGCTATGAGGAATTTCTTTAAATCGTGCGCCTTCCTGCTCCCGGTAATTTTCATGGTGTTTATGCTGTCAACCGGGTGCGAGACGGAGAAAGTCGTTACTGAAACGGTGACGGTGCATGACACGGTTACGGTAACGATTACCGTTCACGACACTATCACCATCCTGGTGAACGGGGTGGAAGTGGATACGGTCGTCGCCAACCCGGCCATGATCGCCCAGGGCGGGATGGTTGAGTTGACCGCCTCCGCCACCGCCCAGCCGGGCGTCGGCCCGTTGACCTTCAGCTGGTTTGCCAGCGCCGGCGAACTCGATGCACAGACCGGCGATACGGTGCACTGGAAAGCCCCGGATGATCCCCAGGTGGTCACCATTACCGTGCATGCCGCCAACGCCGCGGGAACTTTCATCGGCATTGGCGCCAGCATGGTGGGCGTGGAAATGTACGTGCCCACGGTTACGCCGTATTACCTGGGCGACGCCGCCTGCGCGGGTTGCCACAGCGGCACCCATGCTGATTGGGCCGGAACCGTTCACGCCCACGCCTGGGCAACGCTTCAGGAGAGCGGCCATCCCCAACCATTCTGCAATCCCTGCCACTCGGTGGGGTATGAACCTACTGCGATGAGCGGCAACAGCGGCTACGACGAAGCGCCGATTGCCAAATTCGAAAACGTGCAGTGCGAAAACTGCCACGGCCCCGCGTCCGACCACGTCGCGCAGGTAAATCCAGCGTTGGTGGAAGTCAGCTTTGATATGGAAAATTGCGGTAAGTGCCATGATGGCACTCACCATCCTTACAAGACCGAATGGCTCCAATCTCCCCATAATTTTGATCCCTATGCCGAGAGCAGCTACTCCTGCGGCGGATGCCATGACGGCGTTGCCGCCTCGATTCGGCTCAGCGGCGGGTCCGCTCAATATCCCTTGAGCACTTTCTATGGATCCGGAAGAATCACCGAACGGCCGGATACTTCACTGGTTCCCTTGCGCGCGGTAGTCTGCCAGGCCTGCCACGATCCGCACAGTGATGAATATCCCGGCCAGCTCCGCACCACCGCGGATGTGCCCCTGGTAACCACCCAGGGCAGGAGCCCGGTCATTACCGAAGGCGGAACGGGCAAGCTGTGTATGCACTGCCACCATGCCCGCCGCGGCCCGGAAGCCCATGTGGCCAACGGCTCCGCACACTTTGGCCCGCACTCCAATCCCCAGGCCGACATGATGAAGGGTGAGAGCGTCTTCTTCGGGGTGGCTGGCCCAACCTTCCAGTGGGCGGGCATTTCGCACTTGAACGTGCAGAATAGCTGCAAAACCTGCCACCTGAATATGATCGAATATCCCGGGCCGGCCGGTTCCGCTGTTACCGGTCATACCTTTATGCCCACCCCGGAAGCCTGCGTCAACTGCCATGGCAGCATCAGCAGCTTTAGAGATATTCCCGCCGCGGCAGATTTTGACGGCGACGGCGCTATCGAAGGATTGCAAGACGAAGTGGAAGGCTTGCTGGCGATTTTGAAACAGGCGATTGTCGATGACGGGTTGGACACTACTCTGGTCAATCCTCCCAGCTTCCTCGGCGCTATCGGCGATACCAGCGTCTCCACCGTTAAACAGCGCGAAGCAGGATGGAATTACGCTTATGTCTATGAGGACAAGAGCAAGGGTGTCCATAACCCGGATTTTGCGGTTCAGATTCTGCAGCAAACCATCCAGTACGTTACCAGCCAGCCGGTTCCCGGCGCGGTGATTGTAAGAAACGACAACGAAGCGGTGAAGAACTGGTAACTTGAATTTCCCCGCCCCCTCGCCGGTTGAATCGGTGAGGGGGCTTTTTTATATCTTCCATCCCGTCGCTACGTACATCAAGACCTCCGGAAGTTTAGAGCTTTTTCCTTAGAAGCTGTTTTAAAAGTTGCCACGAAGGCTCAAAGACACAAAGAAGCCACAAAAAACACCAAAAATCTTAGTGAAATCTTGGTGTCTTTGGGTCTTAGTGGCGAAAATTTAGACTTCTA
>WYBG01000367.1 GCA_011526015.1 Deltaproteobacteria bacterium
GAAGGGATACAGAAACAGTTTAAAGTTAAAGGCTACATTATTCAATATTAAACGGGGTGTTTTATGGAGATTGATGTACTCAAAGGGATACCGTTGTTTTCCGAGTTAAGCGAAAAGGATCTGGAAAAAATAACCCAGGTAGCCAGCAAGCAAAAATACCACAAGGATAATTTGATCCTGATCGAAGAAGAAATCGGCTCTACCATGTTTGTCATCCTGGGCGGGCGGGTGAAGATTTCCCGCATCAGCGACGACGGGCGGGAGGTGATCCTCTCGATCCTGAGCGAGGGCGATTTTTTTGGAGAAATGTCACTTTTGGACGGCCAGACCCGCTCCGCCAACGTGACCGCCATCGAAGACGCGGAATTGATGGTGATCCGCCGGGAAGATTTTCTGCAAATGTTGCGAGATTATCCGCAAATTGCTATCAACCTGCTGAAAGAATTGGCTCAACGAATACGAAAAAGTGACGAACATATTAAGTCCCTCTCTTTGCAAGACGCCACCGGCCGGGTGGCCAGCACCCTGCTGCGCATTGCCGAGGATTCCGGGGTCTTTCGCAAAGGGCAGGTCGAGATCAGTGAATTGCCGTTGCAGCAAGACCTGGCCAACATGGCCGGTACCAGCCGCGAGACCATTTCCAGGGTAATCAAGTCCCTGATGGTGCAGGGATACCTCAAAAAGCAAAAGGGAAAAATTATTATCCTGGATTATGACAAGTTCAAATCTATCTTTGCCAGGTAGCGCGAAGGGTTGAGGGATTGAAAGATGAATTTGGGAAACGTAATACGTATTACGTAACATGTAATGCGTAATATGGCTTGTTTATTACGTTTTACTCCCCCCGTTTCACGCTTTAAGGAGTAAATTGTGTGCCGTTGACGATCGTTTTTCTCGGTAAAGAAGAAAAAAATTTTCAGTACATCCTGTCCGCCTTTAGTGACGGCGCCTATCACTTCGATTTCGTTCAACTGGAACAGCTCGAGAGCGCATCTTCTCGGCTTAGAGAAGCCAACCTGATCATTCTGGATACCCTCCCGTACCCGGAACGCCAATTCGGCCGTTTTTACGCCCTGCGGCAGGATGCCCGCCTCGCCACCACGCCGGTATTGGCCCTGGTGAAGGATACCCCGCCGCGGCTGCGTTACCGCCTGGTCAACATGGGCATTACCGATTACCTGGCGGTTCCTTTCGACCGGCTGGATTTACAGGTGCGGGTGCGCAATATTCTGGCATCTAATCACCGCCCGGCTTCGCCGGAATCCGCCTCCCCCGGGCAAGCCTCCGCGGTAAAGGCGCTGCAAATCCTGAAAACCATGCACCGGGAGATGGATAATTCCATTCTTAACCTCGACCGGGATGAATTCCTCAACAAAGTGCTGGCGGCGCTGCGGGAATTGTGCAACGCTCATTTTGCGATGCTGTTCGAGCCCGGGGAAGAGGATGAGCTGATTCTTTCCCACGTTCAACCCGGGGATGAGTTGCTGCAGCCGGGGCTGCGGCTGGGGATTTCCGACACTCCCATCTTGCTGAAAGCCCTGCGCGCCGGCGAACCGACGTTTTTGAGCAGCATCTCCCCGGACAATCCCTTTGTCACCCTGGTAAATTCTTTTTTCAACCTGAAAGCGCAATCCGTAATCGTCTGTCCCATCCAGGTGCAAAATCCCCTGGAAGCGCCGGGGGCCCCGGGGGGGCAAGCCCCCCCGGGGCTTACCCCCGCGGGCTCTGCCCTCCCAGGGTTTGCCGCCGCAGGGCCTGCTCCCGGGGAACAGCTCCCCCGGGGGCAAACCCCGAGGGGGCAAGCGATCCGTTCGGTTCTTTGCATTCTGAAAACGGACCGCGAAAAACTGACCGAATATCATTACCTGCTGGTTCAAAATTTCGCCCGTCTGCTGATTCATTCCTACCAGATCAGTAGCCTGCAACAGGAGATGAAAGAGCGCCTGAATAACCGGGCCTGGCAATTTTATTTTGAATTTTTGGAGCAGGTTTTAGACCAGATCAGTTTCGGCATTCTGGTGGTGGGGCAGGGTCGCCGCATTGCCTATTTGAATGCAAACGCCGCCGCGCTGCTTTCGGTAGCCGCGCCGGAAGCGCTCCATCGTCCCCTGGGCGAAATTCTCGGCGAGGAAACCGCGGATACGATTCTCCGCGCCGGGCGGGAAACCGTCGCCGGGGGAGAGCGCCCGGAATTCGAGCTGCCCACCGCGGAGGGCAAACCGAAGCTGGTGGGGTTCTCGGTGCAGGAATTCACCGATAAGCGCAGCCAGGAGCAGGGGTATATCATCTCTCTGAAAGACATCACTTCTAACAAGGAAATTCAGGAAGAAATGCGCCGGGTGGATCGCCTGGCATCCCTGGGAGTGCTGGTATCGGGAATCGCCCATGAAATCCGCAACCCCCTGGCGGGAATCAAGGCCATGGTGCAAACTTTCCAGGATGAGCTGGCTGAGGATGATCCCAAAAATGAGTACGTGGAGCGGATCATCCGCCTGGTCAACCGCCTCGATAAACTGCTGCGCACCCTCTTTTCCTACGCCAAACCCTCCAAACCGAACCGGCAGTATTGCAGCATCGAAACCATCCTCACTGACGTGGTCAGCCTGGTGCGGCAAAAACTGCGGCAAAATAACATCAAGCTCGCCGAGCGGCTGCACCCGGAGTTGCCGAAGGTTTTTATCGATCCCTCGCAAATTCAGCAAGTGCTGGTCAACCTGCTATTGAACAGTATCGAAGCCATCGACAAGGGCGGGGAAATCTCTATCTCGATCTACCCGTTCGATCCCGCGACGGTGAACGGAGGCAGGAACCGCCTCTCCCGCCTCGCTTCCGGGAACGGGGAACAGTACGTGGAGATCAAAATCCGCGATAACGGATGCGGCATTTCCCCGGAAAACCTGAAGCACATTTTTAACCCTTTCTTCACCACCAAACCGTTTGGCACCGGGCTGGGCCTGTCGATCGTCTATCAAATCATCAAAGAAAACGCCGGGCAGATTTATTACGAGAGCAAAGAAGGCGAAGGCACTACCTGCTATCTTTATCTCCCGGCGCAGCGGATTTCCCAACTGCAAATGCAGGAGGCTGGGGAATGATCCGGCTTGGCGCCACTCCCGAATTGATCTCCCAGCCGCTGTTTTTTGCGATTCTCCAGTCGCAAATCGAGCATCCCTTTCAAGCGGTTTCTCAATCCCCGGAAGAGAATTGCCGCGATTTGCTGAACCGCACGCTCGACCTCGCGCTCATCACTGCCGCAGATTACGCCCGCCATAACCAGCATTTACGGCTGGTGAAAGATTTTGCGGTTTCCAGCGCGGGAGCTGCCCGCTGCGCGCTACTGTTCTTCCGGGAAAGCCTGCACCATTTCGACTCGATAGCCTGCTTCGCCCCCGATTCCCAATACCGGCTGCTGGCCGAGATGGTGCTGAACGAGTTTTACGAAATGGAAGTGGACTGGCAGGCGCTGGAGCCGCCCGCGTCGCTGGAACAGGTGCTGAGTCTTTACCCGGCCTGCCTGTTAGAGGGAGATGGCGCGTTCGACTACTTCTTGAAAAACGAGCGTAATTTAGACATTCTGGAGGAATGGTACGATAAAACCAACCTCGGTTATACCCACCAGTTGCTGGCAGTACACCAGGATATCGAGGAATACGATTTTGTAGATTCCCTGGGGCTGGCCCGGGAGATCGGGATGCGCAACCTGATGTCCATTGCCAAAGCCTATGCCGGGGGTAAAGAGAATTCCTGGGATTTCTATTTCGACCTCATTAACGAAAGATTTCAATATTTCCCCAACGAAGAAACCTGGGATTGCCTGCGCCAGTACTTCGAGTACCTGTTCTACTACGGGGTTATCGACTATATACCCGAATTGCACTTCTGTTGAAATTTCGTGAAAAAATCGGATCGGATTGGATCATCGGGTTTTGAGTATTATAATACCCGGTGTGCGGGGGTTTATGTACCCGGGGGTAAAGCGTAAAACGTGAAGCGTGATGGTCTCGAAGAGTACGTTTTAGAATTACGCATTACGCTCCCCGCCTCGTTCTTACTTTGGAGCAGCAAGTGGTGGATTTTGACAAAGCAGAACAGCGTTACTTAGAAGAAATTTCCCTCCTGGCGGAGAAGGAGGTGGAGGATTATATCCTCCTGAACCTGCGCAAAATTTCGGCCTATCGCCGCCAGTTCGATATCCCGGTGGTGGGAATTGCCGGGTTGGAAGGGAAAACCACCACCATGCGAATGCTTTCCGCCATCC
>WYBG01000043.1 GCA_011526015.1 Deltaproteobacteria bacterium
CCCGCGGGCAAGTGCTGGCAGACGGCCCCGGCACCGACCGCGGCCAACTGGCCCTGGGGCGGAACGTGCTGGTCGCTTTCATGCCCTGGAACGGCTACAACTTTGAAGACGCTATTATCGTTTCCGAACGGCTGGTTCGCGACGACCTGTTTACCTCCATCCATATCGAAGAATACGAGATCCAGGTGCGCGATACCAAGCGCGGAGAAGAGGAACTGACCCGGGAAATTCCCAACGTCAGCGAAGACGCGACCAAGAACCTTGACGAAACCGGGATTATCCGCACCGGTGCGGAAGTGAAGGCCGGGGATATCCTGGTCGGCAAAGTAACCCCCAAGGGGGAAACCGAGCCGACCCCGGAAGAGAAACTGCTGAAGGCCATCTTCGGCAGTAAGGCCGGGGACGTGAAAGACGCCTCCTTGAAAATGCCCGCCGGCACCGAAGGGATCGTGATCGACACCAATCTCTTCTCCCGCAAGAAGAAAGATCCCAAGGCCAAGAAAGAAGACAAGAAGCGGCTCGATCAACTGGAAAATGAAACCACCGCCAGAATCGAAGCCATCCAGCAGCGGTTGTGCACTTATCTCTATGAAAAGTTCGGGGATACCCCCACCAAGGGCGTCAACAGCCGTTCCGGCAAAGCGATCATCAAATCCGGCGGAAAGATCACCAAAAACAGCTTCGAAAAAGTGGAGCTGGACCTGGTGGATTATTTGACCCCCTGGTTCAGCAACGCGGAAAAGAACGAGCAGGTGCACAAGCTCTTCCTGGAATACAAGGGCTTGCTGCGGGATATTGACAACGATCTGCGCACCGAGAAGCACAAAGTGATGATAGGCGACGAATTGCCCCCCGGCATCGTTCAGCTGGCCAAAGTGTACGTGGCGCAGAAGCGCAAGCTGACCGTGGGGGATAAAATGGCCGGCCGGCATGGGAACAAAGGGGTTATTGCTAAAATCGTTCCCGAGGAAGAAATGCCTTTCCTGCCCGACGGAACCCCGGTGGACATCGTGTTGAATCCCCTGGGCGTGCCCTCGCGAATGAACCTGGGGCAAATTTTCGAGACCACCTTAGGCTGGGCCGGCCGGGTATTGGATAAATACTATGCCACCCCGGTATTCGACGGAGCGACTTACGAGGAAGTGCTGGAAGAGCTGAAAAAAGCGGGTTTGCCGATCACCGGTAAGATCACCCTGCACGACGGCCAGACCGGGGAGCCTTTTTCCCAGGACGTGACAGTCGGCTATATTTACATGATGAAGCTCTCCCACATGGTGGATGACAAGCTCCACGCCCGCTCCATCGGCCCCTATTCTTTGATCACCCAGCAGCCGCTGGGCGGAAAAGCGCAGTTCGGGGGCCAGCGTTTTGGTGAAATGGAAGTATGGGCGCTGGAAGCATACGGCGCTGCTTACACCTTGCAGGAAATCCTCACCTTCAAGAGCGACGATGTTCATGGCCGCACCAAAGTCTATGAATCAATCGTCAAAGGGGATAACCTGCCGGAAGCCGGGCGTCCCGAATCTTTCAACGTGCTGGTAAAAGAGTTGCAGGGTTTGGGGCTGGATATCAAGTTAGAGTAACCGGATACTGGATTTTTTTAAATTGCCAATTGCCAATTGCCAATTAGCAATTGGCAATTAGCAATTAGAAAATCCAGTATCAGCCCTTTTAAAGTATAAAATTCAGAGGAGTGAGTTTGGAAACTTATCCCATTAAAGGCCAGATTTCAAAAATATCCATCGGTTTGGCGTCTCCCAATGCCATTCTGGAGAAGAGCTACGGGGAAGTTACCAAGCCGGAGACCATTAACTATCGCTCGTTCAAGCCGGAAAAAGACGGTTTGTTCTGCGAGAAGATCTTTGGCCCGGTAAAAGATTGGGAGTGCCATTGCGGAAAGTATAAACGCATTCGCTACAAAGGCATTATTTGCGACCGTTGCGGGGTGGAAGTGACCACCAAGAGCGTCCGCCGCGAGCGCATGGGGCACATCAGCCTGGCGGTGCCAATCGTACACATCTGGTATTTCCGTTCGACTCCTACCAAAATCGGTTATCTGCTGAATATTGCCCCAAAGAGCCTGGAAAAGGTTATCTACTACGAAGCCTACGTGGTCATTCAACCGGGGAACACCGGCTTGAGGGTAGGCGCTATGATCCTGGAAGACGAGTATATGGAAATCGTCGATAAATTGAGCGCGGAAGACCATGCGCTGCCGGATGATCACCCGGACAAGTTCATCGCCAGGATGGGCGGGGAAGCCATTCGTACCCTGCTGCAACGGATCGAGGTCGAAGAGTTGGCCGAGGAATTGCGAAATATCCTGCGCACCGAAAAATCGCAGCAAAAAAAGCACGAAGCGCTCAAGCGCCTTAAAGTAGTGGAAGCCTTCCGAACCCGGGAAAACGGGGAGTTGAAAAACCGCCCGGAATGGATGGTGCTGGACGTGATCCCGGTAATTCCCCCGGAATTGCGCCCCCTGGTGCCCCTGGAAGGGGGCCGTTTTGCCACCAGCGACCTGAACGATCTCTATCGCCGGGTCATCATTCGCAACAATCGCCTGAAAAAGCTGATGGACATCAAGGCCCCGGAAGTGATTTTACGCAATGAAAAACGGATGCTGCAAGAGGCGGTCGATGCCCTGTTCGACAATACCAAGCGCACTACCGCGGTGCGCAGCGACGGCAACCGCCCCCTCAAGTCCCTCTCCGACATGCTGCGCGGCAAGCAAGGGCGCTTCCGCCTGAACCTGTTAGGAAAGCGGGTTGACTACTCCGGGCGTTCCGTGGTGGTGGTGGGGCCGAAGCTGAAATTGTACGAATGCGGCCTTCCCAAAGAGATGGCGGTGGAATTGTTCAAGCCCTTTATCATCCGCAAGCTGCAGGATCGCAAGATCGTGAAGACCGTAAAGAGCGCCAAGCGTTTTGTGGATAAACGGGATACCGTGGTGTTCGAAATCCTGGAAGATATCGTCAATGACCACCCGGTGCTCCTGAACCGCGCCCCGACCCTGCACCGCCTGGGGATTCAAGCTTTCCAGCCGGTGTTGAAAGAGGGCAAAGCCATTGAAATCCATCCCCTGGTGTGCGCGGCGTTCAATGCGGACTTCGACGGCGACCAGATGGCGGTGCACGTGCCGCTCAGCTTTGAAGCCCAGATGGAAGCGCGCCTGTTGATGTTAGCTTCACACAATATTCTTTCCCCGGCCAGCGGGCGCCCCCTCACCATTCCCTCGCAGGATATGGTGTTGGGAAGCTATTTCCTCACCAAAGACCGCGCCGGCGTGGCCGGTGAAGGCAAAATTTTCGCCTCCCCGCAGGAAGTGAGCATCGCCTACAACGATAAAAAAGTACATCTCCATGCCCGCATTAAAGTACGGATCAACGGGGAACTGATCGATACCACCGTGGGACGGGTGATCTTCAATGAGATTATTCACCCGGAAATCGGTTTTGTCAACGAACTGATGACCAAGAAATCCCTGGAACGTCTCATCGGAAAGGTCTTCCTGAAGGTCGGGAACCTCCCTACCGTGGAATTTCTGGATAATTTGAAGGAAATGGGATTCCGCTACGCTACCCTGGCCGGGACCAGCATCGGGTTGGACGACGTGGTGGTGCCGGAATCGAAAGGCCGGTTTGTAGATAAAGCCTATGAAGAAGTGCGCCTGCTGGAAGAGCAGTACCGCCAGGGCTTCATCACCGACGGAGAGCGTTACAACAAAGTGATCGATATCTGGACCCGGGTGACCGACCAGGTTTCCACGGAGTTGTTCAAAATTCTGCAAGACAATAGAGAAGGATTTAATTCCCTGTACATGATGTCAAACTCCGGCGCGCGCGGCAGCCGGGAGCAAATCCGGCAGTTGGCGGGAATGCGCGGGTTGATGGCCAAGCCCCAAAAGACCCTCACCGGCCAGACCGGGGAAATTATCGAGAACCCCATTACCGCGAACTTCCTGGAAGGCCTTTCGGTGCAGGAATACTTCATCTCCACCCACGGCGCCCGCAAGGGTCTGGCGGATACCGCGCTGAAAACCGCGGACGCCGGTTACCTGACCCGCCGCCTGGTGGACGTCGCCCAGGACGTAATGATCAACGAATTCGACTGCGGCACCATCTTAGGAATCGAGACCGGGCCTATCAAAGAGGGCGAGAAGATCATCGAGCCGCTTTCCGACCGTATCCTGGGGCGGGTTTCCGTTGATGACGTGTACGACCCGATTAGCGGGGATTTGCTGGTGAAAGCCGGCCAGATGATCGATGAAGAGGTCGCCGCTAAAATCGACGCCTCCTCGGTCGAAACGATCAAGATTCGTTCGGTATTGACCTGCGAGACCAGCCGGGGCGTCTGCGGCCTTTGTTACGGACGCAACCTGGCCACCGGCCGCCTGGTGGACATCGGCGAGGCGGTGGGGGTGATGGCCGCCCAAAGCATCGGCGAGCCTGGCACCCAGTTGACCCTGCGAACTTTCCACATCGGGGGAACGGCCGGGCGTATCGCCGCCCAGTCGGAAGTCATCTCGCGCTTCTCCGGAAAAATTTACTACGAAGAATTACGCCACATCGAAAGCACCGTGGACGAAGAGGGCGAAGAACAAAAAATTAAAATCTGCGTGGGACGCAACGGTAAAATCCATGTAATAGATGAAAAAGAGCGTTCCCTGATGAACTACACCGTGCCCTACGGCGCTAAACTGCAAGTGAGCGACGGCCAGGAAGTGGATCGTGGAACCATCCTGTTCGAGTGGGATCCTTACTCTTCGGTGATCTTAACCGAGAAGAAAGGCCGGGTTAAATTTGTGGACCTGGTGGATAATGTTACCACCCACGAGGAGCTGGATGAGCAAACCCTGCAGAAACAGCGGGTCGTAATCGAATCCCGAAACAAAAACCTCAGCCCCCATATCTCGGTCATCAATGAAAATGGCGAGGAAGTGGCCGATTACATTTTGCCGGTCAAAGCGCACATCCTGATCAATAACAATGAAGCAGTGCAGGCCGGGCGGGTGCTGGCGAAAATCCCCCGGGAAATCGGAAAAACCCGTGATATTACCGGCGGTTTGCCGCGAGTGGCGGAATTGTTCGAAGCGCGGAAGCCGAAAGAGCAAGCGGCGGTCAGCGAAGTTGACGGGGTGGTGCATTTCGGCCCGATCAAGCGCGGTATCCGGGAAGTAACCGTGGAAGGCGCTCTGGAAAAAAAGAAATACCTGATTCCTTACAGCAAGCACGTGCTGGTTCACCATGGCGATTATGTGAAGGCCGGTGAAATGTTGACCGACGGCTCCATCTCTCCGCAGGATATTCTGCAAATCCTCGGTCCCAACAAGGTTCAGGAATACCTGGTCAACGAGATTCAGGAAGTTTACCGCCTCCAGGGGGTAAGCATCAACGACAAGCACATCGAGGTCATTGTGCGGCAAATGATGCAGCGGGTGAGAGTGTTAGACCCCGGGGATACCCGCTTCCTGGAAGGGGATACGGTCAACAAATTTTTCTTCAACGAGGAGAACGAGAAAATCCGCAACAAGGTCATTATTACCGACGCCGGGGACTCTCGCTTCAAGGCGCGCCAGCGGGTGGACCGGGTCAAATTCGAATATACCAATCGCCAACTGGCCAAATCGGAAAAGAAACCGGCGGAGTGCCGCCCCGCGGAAGCGGCAACCGCGGAGCCGATCCTGCTGGGGATTACCCAGGCGGCCTTGACCACGGACAGTTTCATCTCCGCGGCCTCGTTCCAGGAGACCACCCGCGTGTTAACGGACGCGGCCATCGCCGGGAAAGTGGATTATCTCTACGGCCTGAAGGAAAACGTGATCGTGGGGAACCTCATTCCCGCCGGCACCGGTTTGAAGAAGTTCAAACAATTGCAGGTGGAATACAAAGAAGAAACCGGGCAGGAAGAGGAAATTCCGGAAGAAGTGCCGGCAAAGTAGATTCTCCAAATGCGACGCACTTTTAAAGTGCGTCGCATTTGTCTCACCCCCCCACGAAATTAAAAAGGGGGTTGACAAAACCATGTTATTTTATTATTTTGCGTGTCTGTGACTTTTGACAAGCAGCAGGAGGAAGTGGTGCCAACGATTAATCAATTGATTCGGTCGAAACGAAAAAAGCTTGAAAAGAAGAACAAGGCCCCCGCGCTGGGCAAGTCTCCCCAAAAGCGAGGGGTGTGTACCCGGGTTTATACTACCACCCCCAAAAAGCCCAACTCGGCTTTGCGGAAAGTAGCGCGGGTGCGTTTGACCAACGGTATCGAAGTGACCGCTTACATCCCCGGGGAAGGCCACAACTTGCAGGAGCACTCCATTGTGATGATCCGCGGAGGCCGCGTAAAAGATTTGCCGGGGGTTCGCTACCACATCATCCGCGGCACCCTGGATACCGGGGGCGTGGATGATCGGAAGCAAGGGCGCTCCAAGTACGGCACGAAAAGGCCCAAGAAATAGAGGGGCAGTGGCAGGAGCAGGGGCAGCGGCTATTTTGCCTGCTGAACGCAAGGGCGGGCGCGGTCAAATAAAGAAAGATTACAGAGTGATAAATTGCGATTGAGGCGTATCCATGAGACGTAGAAAAGCACCGGAAAGAAAAGTTTTACCGGATCCTAAATACCACAGCGAACTGGTGAGTAAATTCATCAACGGCTTGATGCTGGAAGGTAAGCGCAGCAAAGCGGAAACGATTTTTTACGATACCATGAATATCATCGAGCAGAAGCTGAAAAAAGACCCCCTGGAAGTTTTCCAGAAAGCAATGGACAACGTGTCCCCTCTGCTGGAAGTGCGTTCCCGGCGGGTTGGCGGGGCTACCTACCAGGTGCCGGTGGAAGTTCGCGATAAACGGCGCCGCTCCCTGGCGATCCGCTGGCTGGTCTCCTATTCCCGTTCCCGTTCCGAGCCTACCATGGCGGAAAGACTGGCGGCGGAAATGATGGCCGCCTTTCGCGGGGAAGGATCCGCGGTTAAGAAGAGAGAAGATACCCACAAAATGGCAGAAGCCAACAAAGCATTCGCCCATTTCCGGTGGTAATCGACATAAATCGGGTTTGAAATTAGAAACATGGCAAAGCGTTTTTCATTACAAAAAATAAGGAATATCGGCATCATGGCGCATATTGATGCCGGTAAAACCACCACGACCGAGCGGATTTTGTTCTACACCGGCAAGTTGCACCGGATGGGCGAGGTTCACGAGGGTTCCGCCACTATGGACTGGATGGAGCAGGAAAAGGAGCGGGGTATTACCATTACATCCGCCGCGACAACCTGCTTTTGGAAAGAGCACCGGATCAATATTATCGATACCCCGGGCCACGTGGATTTTACTGCGGAAGTGGAAAGATCGCTGCGGGTATTGGACGGCGCGGTAGCGCTGTTCTGTGCGGTTGGCGGGGTGGAGCCGCAATCGGAAACGGTGTGGCGCCAGGCAGACAAGTACCGGGTTCCCCGGATTGCCTTTGTAAACAAAATGGACCGGGTGGGGGCGGATTTTTATAATGTTCTGGAAATGATGAAGGTGCGGTTGGGCGCTCACCCGGTGGCGCTGCAAATTCCCATGGGCGAAGGCGATATGTTTACCGGGCTTATCGACCTGCCGCGAATGAAAGCGGTGATCTTTGATGAAAGCTCCCTGGGGCTGCAAATTCTGGAAGAGGAAATTCCCCGGGATTTGATGAGTAAGGCGGAAGAGTATCGCACTAAAGTGATCGAAGCGGCGGCGGAATTCGACGACCATTTGATGGAAAAATACCTGGAAGGCCAAGAGATTTCTACCGAAGAAATAAAGGCCGCCATTCGCAAAGGAGCTATCGAAAACCGTATCGTTCCGGTATTGCTGGGATCGGCCTTCAAGAACAAGGGAGTGCAGCGGCTGTTAGATGGAGTAATAGATTATTTGCCTTCCCCGGTGGATATTCCCCCGGTTCAGGGAGAAGACCCGCGTTCCGGCAAAACCGCTGACCGGGCAGTATCCGATGAAGCCCCTTTTACCGCCCTGGCCTTTAAAGTAATGACCGACCCTTATGTTGGAAAATTGACCTACTTCCGGGTTTATAGCGGCGCGATGAAGGCCGGAAGTTATGTATATAACGCGACCACCGATACCAAAGAACGCCTGGGCCGGCTCTTGCAGATGCACGCCAACAGCCGGGAAGATATCGACGAAGTATTTACCGGCGACATTGTGGCGGCGGTGGGCTTGAAAAACACCCGAACCGGACATACCCTGGCGGATCCTCACAAACCCATTATCCTGGAGTCGATGCGTTTCCCGGAGCCGGTTATCTCCGTGGCCATCGAGCCGAAAACCAAGGCAGATGCGGAAAAATTATTCACTTCCCTGGGTAAATTGAGCGATGAAGACCCGACCTTCAAGGTCGCTTCGGAAGAAGAAACCGGCCAAACCCTCATCAGCGGGATGGGCGAGCTGCACCTGGAAATTATCGTGGACCGTTTGTTGCGGGAATTCCGGGTGGACGCCCGGGTAGGGAAACCCCAGGTGGCCTATAAAGAGACCATCACCCGGGAAGTGCAATCGGAAGGCAAGTTTATCCGCCAGAGCGGCGGCCGGGGGCAGTATGGACACGTGGTGCTGGAAGTGCTGCCGAACGAAAAAGGCAAAGGGTTTGAGTTCGAAGATAAAATTATTGGCGGTGTGATTCCCCGGGAATACATCTCGCCGGTCAAAGCCGGAATCGAAGAAGCATTGCGCAACGGGGTTCTGGCCGGTTACCCGGTGGTGGACATCAAAGTGCGCCTGGTGGATGGTTCTTATCATGAAGTGGACTCCAGCGAAATGGCCTTCAAAATCGCCGGCTCCATTGGGGTAAAGGAGGCCATGGGCAAGGCGGGGCCGGTGCTGTTGGAGCCGATCATGGACGTGGAAGTCGTAGTGCCGGAAGAGTACCTGGGAGATGTGATCGGGGATCTGAATTCCCGGCGGGGCAAGGTCAGTGGAATTCTGCCGCGCAAAGACGCCCAGGTCGTGGAAGCGTTCGTGCCCCTGGCGGCAATGTTCGGATATGCCACCTCACTGCGTTCTGTCACCCAGGGACGAGCCGTATATACCATGCAGTTTGATCATTACCAGCAATTACCGCAGAATATCGCAAATGAAATTGTCGAAAAGATTAGAGGAACCAAGTAAGCAAAAAGGGGACGCCGGTGCCAGGCCAAAGTATTCGCATTAAATTGAAAGCGTACGATCACCACCTGATCGACAAGTCATCGGAAAAGATCATTACCACGGCAAAATCCACGGGCGCGTTGATTTCCGGCCCGATCCCGTTGCCGACCAAGCGCAGTGTTTTTACGGTATTGCGTTCTCCGCACGTTGACAAAAAATCTCGCGAGCAATTCGAGGTTCGCATTCACAAGCGTTTGATCGATATTCACAACGCCACCAACAAGACCATCGATCAGTTGATGAAGCTGGAATTGCCCGCGGGCGTGGATATCGAGATAAAAACCTGACGGAATTGGCAATTGACAATTATATCGGTGTTCAAGCTCAGAAACACCTTTGGAGAGCATAATGAACGGTTTGTTAGGCAAAAAAATCGGCATGACCCGGATTTTCGACGAGGCCGGTAAAGCGGTCAGCGTTACGGTTGTCAAAGCCGGGCCCTGTTACGTCACCCAGGTAAAAACCGTGGAACACGACGGGTATGACGCGTTGCAAGTGGGGTTTGATGAGAAAAAGGAAAAGAATACTTCCAAGCCTCTCCTGGGCCATTTTAAGAAGACCAATCTTCCCGCCCTGCGGTTGTTGAAGGAATTCCGCCTGAAAGCCAAAAGCGAGCTGAAGGCGGGGGACATGGTGAAGGTGGATATTTTCCAGCCGGGGGACGTCATCAAAGTAACCGGCACCAGCAAGGGCCGGGGATTTACCGGGGTGATGCGGCGCCATAATTTCGGAGGGGCCCAGGTAACCCACGGGCAATCCGACCGCACCCGCGCTCCCGGATCGTTAGGGCAAAGTTCCTATCCTTCCCGGGTATATAAAGGAATGCGCATGGCCGGGCGACTGGGCAATGCCCGGGTTTCGGTGAAGAACCTGCGGGTCGTTAAAGTGGACGTGGAAAACAATCTCTTGTTTGTTAGGGGAGCGGTTCCCGGGGCCCGAAATGGGTATGTAGAAATTTATAAATGAAGATCAAGCGGTTAAGCAGAGAGTGCAAGCATGGAATTGAACGTTTATAAGAAAGATGGAACTCCCTCGGGCGAGAAAGTGGTGCTGCGTCCCGAAATCTTCGAGATCGAGCCGAACGACCACGTTCTTTACCTGGACGTCAAAGCCTACCTGGCCAACCAGCGCCAGGGAACCCACAAGGTGAAGGGCCGCTCCGAGGTCTCCGGGGGCGGGCGCAAGCCCTTCCGGCAGAAAGGCACCGGGCGAGCGCGCCAGGGAACTACCCGTGCGGTTCATATGGTTGGCGGCGGGCGGGCGCATGGTCCCCGGCCCCGCAATTATCGCCAGGAATTGCCCAAAAAGGTCAAACAACTGGCGCGGCGTTCCGCGCTCTCTTACAAAGCGAAAGAGGATAAAATTATTGTGGTGGAAGACTTCCGGATGGACGCTCCCAAAACCCGCGAAGTAGCCGATTTGTTGAGGAATTTGAAGGTTGACGATCGTAAAGTGTTGATCCTGACCTCCCAACATGATCTTAATTTCTACAAATCCGCCCGCAATATTCCCTACAAATGGGTGTTGACCGCTCCCCAGTTTTCCGCCTATGACGTGCTGCACGCCCAGGTGCTGGTGATACAAAAAGGGGCGATCGATATCGTAAACGAGGTGCTTGGCCAATGAAGAATCCCAGGGAAATCATTTTAGAGCCGATCTTGACGGAAAAAGCCTTGCGGCTGAAGGATGAAGGCAACCAGTATTTTTTCAAGGTGGATGCCGGCGCAAATAAAATCGAAATCAAAAACGCGTTTGCCAAACGGTTTTCCGTTAAAGTGAAGAGCGTTCGGGTCATGAACGTGAAGGGCAAGCCCCGGCAGCGTTTTGTGCGCCGCGGGCGGGTGGCCGGGTTCACCTCCGGCTACAAAAAAGCAATCATTACCCTGGAGCCCGGCCAGACCCTGGATTTTATGGAAAATATCTAATTCGTTACGCATTACGTTTTACGCACCAGGTTTATGCCGTGCTTCCATTTTGTACAAGGTAGAACGTGATGCGTGAAACGTGAATTGATGCGTAAAATGGAATAGCAGGATCGGAGAAGTGGTATGGCGTTAAAAAATCGTAAACCTTCAACCGCAGGCATGAGGTTCCGGGTGGACCTGGGTCGCGAGGTCATCACCAAACAGGAGCCGGAGCGATCTTTGACGATCCCTCTGCATCGCAGCGTGGGTCGCAATAACCAGGGCCGGGTCACCTCCTGGCAGCGGGGCGGGGGACATAAGCGAAAATACCGCGTGATCGACTTTAAACGCGATAAGCGCAACATCCCCGCAATCGTTAACGCGATTGAGTATGATCCCAATCGAAGCGCCAATATCGCCCTGCTCTTTTATGCCGACGGTGAAAAGCGCTACATAATCGCTCCCGAAGGGTTGAAAATAGGAGATAGGGTAGTTGCCGGCGAGGACGTGGAAATTCACCCCGGCAATGCCATGCCGCTGGGTAAGGTTCCCCTGGGTATGGCGGTTCATAATATCGAGATTTTCCCTGGCAAGGGCGGGCAGGTGGCCCGCAGCGCCGGCGCCGGGGTGCAATTGATGGCCAAAGAAGGCGATTACGCCCTGTTGAAAATGCCCTCCGGGGAAATCCGTAAATTCCGGGTGGAATGCTATGCTACCCTCGGAACCGTCGGCAACTCGGACCATTTTAACATTTCCCTGGGAAAAGCCGGGCGTTCGCGCTGGCGGGGAAAACGTCCCCACGTGCGCGGGGTCGCCATGAATCCTATCGATCACCCCATGGGCGGGGGCGAAGGAAAAAGCTCTGGCGGGCGCCATCCCTGTTCCCCCTGGGGGCAGCTATCCAAAGGGTTGAAAACCCGCAAGAAACGGAAGCTCTCCAACGCCCTGATTGTTAAACGCCGTAAGTAGGGCTATTTCACGCAAACGATGATCCGCAAAGCCACCGGATTTTACTCAGCATAACCGGCGGCGGGATAATACAAAGAAGGCGAAAGCCTTGAAAGCCTAAAGGAAAGAGATATGTCTCGATCGGTTAAAAAAGGTCCTTTTATCGATCCGAAATTGCTCAAAAAAGTGGATGGATTGAACCAGACCGGCCAGAAAAAGGTGATCAAAACCTGGGCGCGGCGAAGCACCATTCCACCGGAATTCGTCGGCCACACCATTGCGGTGCACAACGGGATCAAATTTATCCCGGTTTACATCACCGAAAATATGGTCGGGCATAAATTGGGCGAGTTTGCCATGACACGCACCTTCCGCGGGCATCCCGGCGGCAAGTCCGAAAAAGCGAGCCGGGTGAAATAATTACGTTTTACGTATTACCTTTTACGAAAACGCAATACGTAATACGTAATACGTAATACGTAATACGCAATATGTACGATATAGAAGCGGTAAATGCCAACAATATCTAAATGCGAGAATCGAAGCCATGCAAGCGGTAGCAAAAGAACGATTTGTGCGGATGGCACCGATGAAAGTTCGGCGAGTCCTCGATCTCATCAAAGATAAAGACGTGGAAGAAGCGCTGAACATTCTTCACTTCACTCCTAAACGGGCGGCCAAGGTGGTAGAAAAGGCCCTTCGTTCCGCAGTGGCGAATTTCTTTCTGGATGAAAAAGCGGCGAGGATTTCTCCCCATGATATTTTCATCAAAAAAGCGTTTGTGGACCAGGGGCCGACCCTGCGGCGGTTCCGCCCGATGTCCATGGGCCGGGTGGGAAGAATTCGCCGGAAAACCAGCCATGTTACCATTGTGGTAGAATATAACAACTAGCACGTCGGAGGATGTAATTTGGGCCAAAAGTGTAATCCTGTCGGTTATCGCCTCGGTTTCATCAAAACCTGGAATTCCCAGTGGTTTGATGAGAAGAATTTTTCTGCAAAGCTGAATGAAGATTTGCTGATCCGCCGCTATATCCAACGGCGGATGGCAGACGGCTCTATTTCCAAAATCGGGATCGAGCGCACCGCCCGGCGGATTTTGATTACCATCCATACCGCCCGCCCGGGAGTGGTCATTGGTAAGAAAGGCGCCGAGGTGGACAAGCTGAAAGAAGAACTGAAAAAGCTGGTCAAAAAAGATATTCAGATCAATATCGACGAAGTGAAACACCCCGAGGCCGACGCCTTCCTGGTGGCGCAGAATATCGCCCGCCAACTGGAGGGGAAGGTCTCCTTCCGCAGGGCCATGAAACGGGCGATCACCTCTTCGCTGCGGCTGGGGGCGGAAGGAATCAAGATTACCTGCGCCGGGCGCCTGGGCGGCGCGGAAATGGCGCGTACCGAGAGCTACAAAGAGGGGCGAATTCCCCTGCACACCCTGCGCGCGGATATTGATTACGCCACCGCCACGGCAATCACCACTTACGGCTGTATTGGCGTAAAAGTGTGGATTTACAACGGCGAAGTTATCGGAACCAAATCCTGAGGGCTTTACAGCCTTTGATAAAAGCCTGATGTTCGTTCATAAATTAGAAGAATTTTCCTGAGGAGACCTGATCCATGTTAATGCCAAGAAGGGTTAAATATCGTAAAAAACAGCGTGGGCGTAAAAGAGGCATGGCCGGGCGCGGCAATGCCGTGACTTTCGGCGAGTACGGCCTGAAAGCCCTGGAAGCCTACTGGATTACCAGCCGCCAGATCGAGGCGGCGCGTATCGCCATGACCCGCCACATCAAGCGCGGCGGAAAGGTATGGATCAGGATTTTCCCGGACAAGCCGGTTACCAAGAAACCGGCGGAAACCCGCATGGGAAAAGGAAAAGGATCTCCGGAGTACTGGGTTGCGGTGGTGAAGCCGGGGCGGGTGATGTTCGAGTTGGCCGGGGTGCCGGAAGATATCGCCAAAGAAGCGTTGCGACTGGCCGCCCATAAGCTGCCCATCAAGACTAAGTTTGTCAGCCGTAAAGAATTGGGAGACTAAGCGATGATGAAGACTTCCGAATTGAGAACCCTGCCGGTGGAAGAAATACAACACCGCCTGCGGGATTTGATCGAAGAGCTTTCGAACTTGCGCATTCAAAAAGCTACCCGGCAATTGGTCAATGCCAGCCGGGTTCGCCTGGTCAGAAAGGAGATCGCGCGCCACAAAACCTTGCTGCGCGAACATGAACTGGGTATATCCAAAACGAAGATAAAATCATAATTGCAGGTAAGTAATCGACATGGAAAGAGCGACTCGCAAAACCCGCATTGGCGTTGTAGTCAGCGACAAAATGGACAAAACCGTGGTAGTGGCGGTAGAACGGAGAGTCAAGCACCCGTTTTATAAAAAATACATCAAGTTGACCTCCAAATTTAAAGCGCACGACGGAGAGAATACCTGCCAGATTGGCGACAAGGTGAAGATCATGGAAACGCGTCCATTGAGCAAAACCAAGCGCTGGCGGATTGTGGAGATCATCGAGAAAGTTAAATAAGGTAAAAGGTAAAAGTAAAACAGCCATATACCCTATACCTTCGGAGTGTTGTTGAGATTTGTTGATCCTGATAAATTTGAAACCTTTAACTTGCTTGGAAAAGCGTAATTAAGCTGCTGAGGTTGTTGCTATGGTCCAGGAATATACCCGGTTAAACGTTGCGGATAATTCCGGCGCTAAAAAAGTGATGTGTATTCGCGTGTTAGGCGGTTCTCGAAAACGGTATGGAACTATCGGGGATATCATTGTCGTATCGGTGAAGAGCGCCATTCCCAACGCGGCGGTAAAAAAAGGCGACGTTTCCAAGGCCGTAATTGTGCGCACTAAAAAAGAAATTCGCCGGGAAGACGGTTCCTACATTCGTTTTGATGAGAATGCCGCGGTGTTGCTGGATAACCAGGGCGAGCCGCGTGGAACCCGTATCTTCGGGCCGGTGGCGCGGGAGTTGCGCGAGAAGGAATTCATGAAAATCATCTCATTAGCGCCGGAAGTCTTATAAGAGAGGGGATAGCCAATTATGAAAAAGATCAAGAAAAACGACTTGGTGCTGGTTATCAGCGGCGATGACAGCGGGAAGCGGGGAAGAGTGCTGAAGGTGTTTCCCGATAAGGATAAAATCATCGTCGAGGGGGTAAACATGGTGAAGCGCCATCGGAAACGCACTCAAAAAATGACCCAGGGCGGCATCATGGAATTAGAAGCGCCCATTCATATTTCTAATGTCAAGCTGATCGCCCCGAAGAGCAACGTTCCCACCCGGGTGGGATTCCGGATGCTCAAAGACGGAACCAAGGTGCGATATTGCAAGCACCCGGATGCCGGCGGCGAAGAAGTGTTGTAATGCAATCGAAGAATGAGAAAAGGTAATGACAATGGCGACCTATACTCCCAGGTTGAAGAAAAAATTCAATGAAGAAATTGTGCCGGGCATGATGAAGCGCTTTGGCTACAAAAATGTGATGCAGGTTCCCCGGCTGGAGAAAATTTGCCTGAATATGGGCGTCGGGGAAGCGATTCAGGATCCCAAAATCCTGGAGCGGGCGGTTGAAGACTTGGCCATTATCGGCGGCCAGAAGCCGGCCATCACCCAGGCAAAAAAATCGATCTCTAACTTTAAGCTGCGCCAGGGCATGAAAGTCGGCTGCCGGGTTACCCTCCGGGGCAACCGGATGTACGAATTCCTGGACCGGTTTATCAGCCTGGCAGTGCCGCGCATCCGCGATTTCCGGGGATTGTCCGATAAATCCTTCGACGGGCGGGGAAGTTACTCGGTGGGGGCCCGGGAGCAGATCATCTTCCCGGAGATCAATGTGGATAAAATTGATAAAATCCGGGGCTTGAACATTACCTTCGTTACCAACGCCAAGAGCGACGAAGAAGCCCATGAATTGTTGACCAATTTCGGAATGCCATTCAGGAAATAAGAACCGGGAGCCGGAAGCGGATGTTTTGTCGGGATTGGGTTCCCGGAAGCCGGTTCTTAAAATCTTAAGGAGAAACACGTTGGCGAAGAAGTGCATGATCGCAAAATCGAAGCGGAAACAAAAATTTAAAGTTCGGGAATACCATCGCTGCGAACGCTGCGGGCGCCCGCGGGCCTATTACCGTAAATTCGGATTGTGCCGGATCTGTTTACGCGACCTGGCCAATAAAGGCGAAATTCCCGGGGTGATCAAAGCGAGCTGGTGAAATTTTTGCACCCATTTCGGGATGATGAAGATCAAACTGCGAATTTCATCATTTCCGGCCCGGTATTCAAACGAGTAGATGTTGGTTATAATGGTAATTCGAAAGAGCTATAGAAGGCAGGAGACTTTTGTATGGCGATGACCGATCCAATTGCTGATTTTTTAACCCGCATTCGCAACGCTTTGCAGGTTAAGCATAAAACCGTGGATATTCCGGCTTCCAATTTGAAAAAACAGATGGCCAATATCCTGTATGAGCAAAAGTTCATCAAAAATTATATCGTCATTGATGACGGAAAGCAGGGGATTATCCGGATTTTCCTGCGCTACATTCCGCAAACCGGCGAGTCGATAATCCACGAGCTGCAGCGGGTGAGCAAGCCCGGGCGACGCCAGTACGTGGACGTGCAAAATCTTCCCCGGGTAAAAAACAACATGGGAATCGCGATTCTCAGCACTTCCAGGGGGCTTCTGACCGAGCGGGAGGCCCGCCGCCAGAAAGTTGGCGGGGAAGTTTTGTGTATTATCTGGTAATCAATAACGTTAAGAGGTGTTCAGGTGTCTCGTATTGGAAAATTGCCCATCGAAATTCCCCAGGGCGTGGAAGTGAAGCTCGAAAAAGGGTTGGTGCATGTCAAAGGTCCCAAGGGCCAGTTGGAACATACCTTTAACCCCGGGATGATCGTTGAACTGGAAAACGGAATGATCCAGGTAAAAAGACCTTCCGATGAGCGGCAATGGCGATCCTTGCATGGCCTGACCCGCACTTTGATCCACAATATGGTGGTAGGGGTTACGAACGGTTATTTCAAGGCGCTGCAAATCGAAGGAGTGGGATACCGCGCCGAGCAAAAGGGGAAAGGCATTCAGTTGGCGTTAGGATTCTCCCATTTTGTATATTTTGTGCCGCCCCAGGGAGTTACGGTAAAGATTCCGGTTCCCACGCGGATCGAAATTTCCGGCATTGATAAGGAACTGGTCGGCCAGGTCGCCGCAAAAATTCGCTCTTTCCGCCCCCCCGAGCCGTACAAGGGGAAAGGAATTCGCTACGAGGGCGAGGCGGTACACCGCAAAGCCGGAAAAACCGCCAAGTAATTTTGCGCTGCGGTTGCGCCCGGGCGGTTCAACGGGCTGCACCGGGCCGTTAATTGGTCAACGACGAGGTTATAAAAGTTTTTTAAAGGATAATGGGCGTTATGAGCAAGAAAAAATTTACCCGAAGAAAAGAAAAAATTGTCGGAACCTCCCAGAGGCCGCGCCTGGTGGTGTACCGCAGCCTGCGCTATACCTATGGCCAGATCATCGATGATTATACCCACAAAACCCTGGTAGGCGCCTCGGAAATTAGCAAAGAACTGCGCGAGCAGGTCAAGGACGTGAAGTCGAAAGTAGAAGCCAGCAAAAAGGTCGGCGAATTCCTGGCCCGGAAAGCCCGGGAAATGAACATCAAGCAGATCGTATTCGACCGCAACGGTTACAAATACCACGGCCGGGTTAAAGCCCTGGCAGAGGGAGCGCGCGAGGGCGGGTTGGAGTTTTGATCTCCGCCGGCCTGTTCCCCTTGCAAGGGCGGTTTTCCCGGGGAATCACGAAATCCGGCGATACTAATAGAGTTTGAATATCCATGCGGATGGTTAACGGTTTGACAAAGCCTTAAATACAAGAGAGGAAGCTGTGGCTGATAGATTCAATGCCCATGAACTGGAACTGAGAGAGAAAGTGGTTTACATCAACCGGGTCGCAAAAGTGGTAAAAGGCGGCCGGCGCTTTAGTTTCAGCGCCATTGTAGTGGTAGGGGACGGCAACGGCCATGTGGGAATTGGCCTGGGAAAAGCCAACGAAGTGGTAAACGCCATTGCCAAGGCTACCGAAAAAGCCAAAAAAGAGATCACCCGGATCAACATTCAGGGTGCGACCATCCCTTACGAAGTTTTCGGCAAATACGGGGCGGGAAAAGTTGTGTTGAAGCCTGCTTCCCCCGGCACCGGGTTGATTGCCGGGGGGCCGGTTCGCGCGATCTGCGAAATGGCCGGCATTAAAGACGTTCTGACGAAGATTCTCGGTTCCTCTAACCCCCACAGCGTGGTGAAAGCCACCCTGGTGGCCCTGGGCAAACTGCAAGATCCCATGAGCATCGCCCGCAATCGCGGCATGGCCTTAAAGGAATTGTTCAGCTAAGCTTTAGATAGCGTTTGGTCGCTGCGGTATTCTGTAAACGCTTTCTATGACGACGTTTAGTTAAAATCCGAAGAGATGTTACGATGGCAAAGAAAAAAGAAAACGTAAAAATGTTGAAAATCACCCAGACCAAAAGCTTGATTGGTTATGAAGGTAGCCAGAAGAGAACCATGAAGGCGCTGGGGCTGCGGAGGATTCGCCACTCGGTGATTCAAAAGGATACTCCCCAAATCCGGGGGATGATTAACAAGGTGACGCACCTGGTGGCGGTTGAAGAAATCGAATGAATATAAACCCCGAGAGAATGTTTGCTGCAGATTCGCTGGAGTATTGGAATAATGGGCAATTCGTTATCGCGGCCATTCGCCGCCCCGGTTTCCGGTTAAGACTGCCAGGGACATTTTCTTTAATCTTATAGTTGAGGCTGGTAAGATGGACTTAGGTTCCTTAAAAAAATCTCCCGGATCGACCCACAACAATAAACGGTTGGGACGCGGCCAGGCTTCCGGAACCGGCGGCACCGCCGGAAGAGGGCACAAAGGCCAGTATTCCCGTTCCGGGGCCAAACGGCGCGCCTGGTTTGAGGGGGGGCAAATGCCCATTCAGCGGCGCCTGCCCAAATTCGGCTTCCACCAGTACGGCAAAACCATTTTTCAGGTTGTGAATTTGGCGGATCTGGAGAAGATCGGCGGCAAGGAAGAGATTACCCCGGAAGTTTTGCAGAATCACGGTTTGATCAAAAAGGCGGATGCGCCGGTAAAATTGTTGGGGAGCGGCGAGATTTCCCGGGAAGTGCAGGTGAAAGTACACGCGGTGAGCCAATCGGCTCGTGAAAAGATCGAAAAAGCGGGAGGCGTTGTTACGCTGTTATGATTATTGAAACCTTTCGGAACATTTTCAAGATTCCCGACCTGCGGAAACGAATCCTGTTCACCGTGATGGTGCTGGGTATTGAGCGGATCGGCACTCACGTCATTACGCCCGGCATCAATACCGCGGCGCTGGAAGAGCTCTGGCGCACCGCCCAGAATACCTTATTCGGATTATATGACCTGTTTGCCGGGGGAGCCTTCAGCCGGGCGGCGGTTTTCGGATTGGGAATTATGCCCTACATCAGCGCCTCCATTATTTTTCAGCTTCTCGGCGCGGTCTGGCCGACCATTCAACGATTGCAGCAATCCGGCGAAGAGGGCCGCAAGAAGATTACCCAGTACACCCGCTATTTTACCCTGGTGCTATCGGCCATGCAAGCGTTCGGGGTGGCCATCTGGCTGGAGAGCCAGGCGCCAACGGCCGCGGGGGATATTGTGCTCATTAAAGGGTGGGGATTTAAGCTCTTAACCATGATCGCCATGTCTTCCGGAACCATGTTGTTGATGTGGTTAGGGGAACAGATCGACGCTCGCGGGATTGGAAACGGCATCTCATTGATCATTATGATCGGGATTATCGCCCGCCTTCCCAGCGCCCTCAGCCAGGAATGGTACGAGTTCATGCAGGATAATCGCACCCTGCTGGTGGAATTGTTCCTGATCGCCATCGCTTTCCTGATCATTGCCTTTGTGGTGGTTTTAACCCAGGCGCAGCGGAAAATTCCGGTGCAATATGCCAAGCGGGTGGTCGGGCGAAAGGTGTACGGAGGCGTGAATACCCATTTCCCCCTGCGGATCAATACCGCGGGGGTCATGCCGATCATCTTTGCCCAGGCGATCATGTTCGTGCCCCAGACTTTGTTTACCATGTTCCCGGACAGTGATTTCATGGCTGCCGTGGGCCGCTATTTCGCCTGGGACCACTGGTTTTACTGGCTGATTTACGGGCTGATCATCGTATTCTTTACCTATTTTTACACCGCCATTGTGCTGAACCCCGTGGAAGTGGCCGACAACCTGAAAAAGCAAGGGGGATTTATCCCCGGGGTGCGGCCGGGAAAGAAGACCGCGGAGTACCTCGATAATATTCTGACCCGGGTGACCCTGCCGGGAGCAATTGCCCTGGCGTTTGTGGCCATCATTCCTTATATCCTGGTGACGGTTTTTAACATCAATTTCGGGTACGCCTCTTTCTTCGGGGGAACGGGATTGCTCATTATTGTGGGGGTGGCGCTGGACTTCATCCAGCAAGTGGAATCGCACCTGTATATGCGCCACTACGAAGGTTTCAGCAAGAGCGGTAGAATACGGGGAAGAAGATAAGCCCGGGAGTTGCCGGGAAATAGAAGTACCTGAAACCCCGGCTGCGGTTTAATCAACAAAACCGGGACGACTAAAAACAGGCGAAAGCCGTGAATGATTAGCATCAAGACAGAAAGAGAGTTGGCGCTGATGCGGATCAGCTCCAGGCTGGTTGCGGATACCTTTGAGTATATCAGTTTTCATATAAAACCGGGAGTATCTACCCGGGAGATCGATCAGAAAATCGAGAAGTTTGTTCTGTCGCATGGGGGATACCCCGCTTTCAAGGGCTTATACGGGTTTCCTGCCAGCGCGTGTATCTCTATCGACGAGGAAGTGGTGCACGGGGTGCCGTCAGCCAAACGGTTTTTGCGAGAGGGAGAAATTATCAGCATTGACGTGGGGGTTCGCTACCAGGGATATCACGGGGATGGCGCCTATACGTTCCCGGTGGGGAAAATCAGTGAGGCGAAAAAGAGGTTGATGAAAGTAACCTGGGAGGCGCTGTTCAGGGGCATCAAGGAAGCCAAAGCCGGCAAACGCTTGCAGGACATCTCGGCCACCATTCAGGAATATGCGGAAGCGCACGGGTATTCGGTGGTTAGAGAGCTGGTAGGGCACGGGGTCGGCAAAGAACTGCACGAAGACCCGCAAGTGCCTAATTACGGAAAGCGGGGAAGGGGACCGGTATTAAAAAACGGTTTTACCCTGGCAATCGAACCCATGATAAACATGGGTACGAAGAATGTGCGAACGCTGGCAGATGGTTGGACAATCGTTACGGATGATCGAATGCCCTCGGCTCATTATGAACATACGGTGCTGGTTTTGGATGGAGAACCGGAAATATTAACCAGGCATGATTTGAATCCGTTGAGTTTCTAAAAATTTTCCGCTAAATTGGTGGTTCTGGTATTGTAACGCGGCTTGGTAGAGCCAGCAAAATTTGTTGGGATAAAAAAAACGGCGCAAGCCGAAGGCAAAGTTGTGGCAAAAGAGCAACCTATAGCTGTAGATGGCATTATCAAAGAAACGTTGCCCAATGCAACGTTCCGGGTAGAATTGGAAAGCGGGCACGAAGTGTTAGCGCACGTGTCCGGCAAAATGCGGATGCACTTTATCAAGATTCTGCCGGGGGATAAAGTCAAATTGGAATTATCGCCCTACGATTTAACCAGGGGACGAATCACCTATCGTTACAAGTAAGAAGGATGGGCCATGAAAGTACAAGCGTCGGTAAAAAAGCGCTGTGATAGTTGCAAAATTATCCGCCGCAAAGGCGTGGTGCGGGTGATTTGCAAGAAAAATAAGCGCCATAAACAACGGCAGGGTTAATGGCTGCGCCGTCATTTGCGCTGCGCACGTCATTGGTTGTCATTAAGTCATTGATGGTCATTGATCGTTACGCTACTATAAATGACCACCAATGACTCAATGGCGCGAAGCAAATGACAATCAATGACCCAATGACGCGAAGCAAAGATGGCTAAAATTTAATTATCCAGGAATTTCAGGAGGCAACTTTGGCACGTATTGTCGGTGTAGATTTACCCAAGAATAAACAGGTGGGCATCGGTCTAACCTACATCTACGGCATCGGGCGCGCTGTCGCGCGGAAAATCTGCGAAGAAACCGGTGTGAATCCGCATATCCGGGTGCACGAACTGACCGACGACCAGGTGCGGAAAATCCGGGAAAATATTCAGCAGAAACGTAAAGTGGAAGGCGCGCTGAAGGCGGAAATGAATATGAATATCAAACGCCTGATCGACATCGGCTGTTACCGGGGCGTTCGTCATAAATTGGGACTGCCGGTGCGCGGCCAGCGTACTTCTACCAATGCCAGAACCCGCAAAGGTCGCCGCCGCTCCATTATGAAGAAAAAGAAATAGAGCTTTTGCTCAATCAATTTCGCTGGTCAAGATGGTTGTTTTGTCAGCTTAGAAAAAAATAATGTAGTTACAGGTTAGAGTAGCATAAGCGAAGTTCAATCCAGGAGGAAAGCGCCTTGGCGAAAAAAGGACGCACTGTTCGGAAGAAAAAAGATCAAGTGGACGCCCACGGGGTTGCACACATCCGGTCCACTTTCAATAACACCAATGTAACGTTGACAGACCAAAGCGGAAACGTAATTTCCTGGTCCACGGCCGGGAAAGTGGGTTTCAAGGGTTCCCGTAAAAACACCCCCTTTGCAGCGCAAATGGCTGCGGAAAATGCGGCAAGAGAAGCCATGGAATTGGGTCTGCGCAAGGTGGACGTGGAAGTAAAAGGACCCGGGGGCGGCCGCGAAGCGGCAATCCGCTCCCTTCAGGCGGCGGGGCTGGAAATCATGTCTATCAAAGACGTGACGCCGATTCCGCACAACGGGTGCCGGCCACCCAAGAAACGCCGGGTGTAATAAGATTTTATGATCAGCGCATCGCAAATGAGGAAAATAAAATTTGCGAGCCGCAAAACGTAATGCGTGAAACGCGGTAAAAAAGAATCAATTGTTATAGAATGGAGAACATGAATGGCACGTTATACAGGCCCAGTTTGTAAACTTTGCCGGCGCGAGGGTGAAAAGCTCTTTTTGAAGGGGTCCCGCTGCCTCAGCGCTAAATGTGCTTTTGAAAAACGGTCTTACACCCCCGGGCAACACGGGCTGACCCGGCGGTCGAAATTATCCGAATATGGAATTCAGCTGCGGGAAAAACAAAAAGTCAAGCGCATTTATGGGGTGCTGGAATCCCAGTTCAGAAATTATTACGAAAAAGCGACCAGCCAGAAAGGGATCACCGGGGAAAACCTGTTGCAGGTGCTGGAAAGCCGGTTGGATAACGTGATCTTCCGGCTGGGGTTTGCCGCTTCCCGGAACGCCGCCCGGCAGCTCATTCTGCACCGCCATTTTACCGTAAACGGCAGACCGGTAAATGTGCCTTCTTACCTGCTCAAGCCGGGGGACCTGGTGGCGGTTAGAGAGAAAAGCCGCAAGCTGGTGGTGATCCACGATGCCATGCGGCGGCTGAAAGACGAAGCGATCATGCCCTGGCTGCGGGTAGATAAGGCGAAAATGGAGGGGCAGTTTATGGAAAAACCCTCCCGGCAGGATATTCCCATCCAGATTCAGGAAAACCTGATCGTGGAATTGTACTCCAAGTAAAAAGTAAAAAGGGAGAAGGAAAAGGGGAGAGAGAAAGTATTCCGAGATTATATGTCCATATTTTTAACTTTTGCCTTGTTACTTTTAACTTTTTACATCAATGTTGCCGAAATAATACATATTAAATCACAGAAGCGAAAAACTTCTTTGGGAGTTCTATGAATTTTGCAAACTTATTAATGCCGGAAAAAGTAGAGCTGGATGAATCCAGTTATTCCACTACTTTCGGGCGGTTCATTGTTCAACCCCTGGAGAGAGGGTTTGGGGTAACCCTGGGGAATGTATTC
>WYBG01000368.1 GCA_011526015.1 Deltaproteobacteria bacterium
ATATATTGGCGCGAGAAACTTTTAAGGCGAAAGAGGGTTTGAAGTCCATAACCGAAACGCAAAGGGCCAAGACCATGAAGTATAGAGGGTTTATCATCGCGGGGATTTTATTGGGCGGGGTTCTCGGGCAGGCGTCGTTGCAGGCTGATACCGGTTTTCGCAAATACGCCGGGGAGTTCATGTCCATCGACGTTTCCGCCCGCGCCCAGGCCATGGGGGGGGCCTTCTCTCCCCTTTCAGACGACGTGTACGCTACTTTCTACAATCCCGCCGGGCTGGTGCAGATTCAAACCACCCAGGTCGCTTTTACCCATACCCAGCAGTTCCTCGCCTCGGTGAATTACGATTACCTGGGCTTTACCAAACCGCTCTCCGACGATAAAGCAATCGGCCTGAGCCTCATCCGCCTGGGAGTGGACAACGTGCTGGATTCCCGGGTGGCCGGCATCTTAGATGAGAACGGCATTCTGCAGGGCATCGACGAAAGCCAGCTCAAAAATTTCAACAGTTCCGACTACGTGTTTTTCTTCTCCCTGGGGCATCGCCTCAGTTCCAAATTGATGTGGGGGTTCAACGCGAAATTAGTGCGCCGCAACCTGGCCGAGCACCACGCCAACGGGCTGGGCTTCGACGCCGGGCTGCTCTACTCCTTTAGCAATCGCTGGAAATTTTCCGCCATGCTGCGCAATATTACCACCACCCTGATCGCCTGGGACACCGGGGAAAAAGAATTCGTCAGTCCCACCCTGCGATTCGGAAGCTCCTACCTCCTTCCCCTGCCGGGGCTGAACAGCTATTTCGTACCGGTGCTCGACCTGGTGGTGCAAACCCAGGCTGCTCCGCACTTGACTGACAATGCCCTCGGCTCCGATTACTTAGGCGGGGCAATCGGGGGCGAATTCGTGATCCGGGAGCGCCTGTTCCTGCGCGGCGGCTACGACGAATTACAACGCCCCAACTTCGGCATCGGCGTTCGCATTCCCCACGTAATGGTGGATTATTCCTTCACCAGCTTCGACCAGGAACTGGGCAACGCCCACCGGGTAGGGCTGTTGGTGGATTTTAACAGGTAGCCAGGGTAACAATTGCCAATTTTATTCCTGCCCCCGCCCCTTTAATTGGCAATTGCCAATTATCAATTGCCAATTTTATTCCTGCCCTCCTCTCTCACTCAATAGTTGTTTTATCTTCCTTAATTTCCTATTTTTGACACCGATAATGTCAACGTGAAAACGATTGTGAGCATTACGACCGCGAGCAAAAAATTATTGATCCTGCTTCTTGCCGGCGTCATTATTATAGGCAGCGGCGCGTTGTTGGTGCGGTCGTCGAACCGGGCGTTCGCGGATTTTGCCGAACAGGGCAACAAGGCCTACCGCGACCAACTGGCTCTTTCACTTACCGCCCAGGTGGGAACGGCGATTGTTTCGAGCAAATTCAACCTGGCCGAGTTCGATCAATATACCAAACATCCGCTCCGGCAGGAATTGCGGAAATTCGTTCAGTCGGCGGAGCCGCAAACGGATGCTTATATTCAAGAAATTTTCCTGGTCGATGAAAACAATACTATCGTGATCAGCACCGAGTTGGGGCACGAAGGGAAAACTTATACCAGCCCGGCAGACGGGCAATATTTGACGGCTGGCGTTCCTACGGTCATTCCCCCCGGCTCAAAGAACGCCATCGGGAGCGTGGAAGTGCTCTGGCCGATCCTGATCAACAAGCAATTCCACGGCCATATCCGCGCCCTGGTGCGAGTGAATCGGAATCTCACCATAGAAGGCGCCCGCACGATTTCTTTAGGGATTTATTTGCTGGGGGCAGGAATCGTCAGCCTGTTGGGGCTGCTGTTACTCTTCCGGAGCAAACCGCCGGCGGCAGGGCAACCGGCCTCCGGCCTCGAAAAAGCCTCCCCGGAGACGCAGGATGCCCCTTCGGAGGGCGAGCTGCCGGAAGAAAGCGGTTCCGTGTTCAGCCGGCTGACCGAATTATACCAGAAAACCGACGACCTGGACAAAAGTTTTCAGCAATCGGAAGAAAAGATCCATTCCATGATGCGGGTGCTAAACCAGGGATTGCTGATTTTGGACCTCAATATGAACATCATCACCCATAATGAATATCTTTTAGACGTGTTCCACGTGCGGCGCACTTCTACCACCCAGCGCAAAATTTACGACCTGCTGCAGCGCAACCCGCGCCTGCTGGAAATCTATCGCCGCGCCAAAGATCCCTTTATTTATGAAGTAAAGCAGGTTTTGCCGATCAACCTGCTCAACGGGCGCAAGATCAGCGTGGAGGTGCTGGCGCGGCCCTTTTTGAACGGCGAGAACCTGACCGGGGTAACCTTCTACATCAAAAACCTGGATATGTTGAATGAATTGGAAAAAACCCTGCAAAAGAGCATGAAATACGGGGTAATCTCCCAGCTTTCTTCCAGCATCGGGCACGAAATCCGCAACCCCCTCAGCTCTTTAGCGATCCATACCGAAATCGTGGACAACATGGTTTCCAAATCCGTGGAAGATGAAGCGCACTTGAAAAAGATCAAAAAGTCGATTTCCATTCTGAATTCGGAGGTGGAGCGGCTGCAAAAATTGATCGACCAGTTCTTCACCCTGGCAAAAGCGCAGGAAATCCAGCTAAGTTATGAGAATATCAACGACCTGATCGAGGAGATTTACGACCTGGTTCACCAGCAGGCGCTGGAAAAGAACGTTCGGGTGACCCAGTACCTGGCCAATAATCTTCCCATGGTAAAAGTTAGCAAGGATCAATTGAAACAGGTAATCATCAACTTAATTTTGAACGGATTCGACGCCATGCCCGATGGGGGCGAGCTTTCCATCCGCACCGCCTTTCGCGACGGTTCGGTGGTGATTTCGGTGAAAGATTCCGGCCAGGGGATTCCCGAGAACATTCGCGATAATATTTTCGATCTGTATTTCACCACCAAAGAGAGCGGGGGCGGCATCGGGCTGGCAATTTCCCGGAAAATCATCGAAGCCCACGAAGGCAAGCTGTTTTTTGAGACCCAAACCGGGGTTGGCACGATTTTTTATGTCGAACTGCCTACTTCGCAAAAATAAGAAAGGATTTTGGTAATGGAAAATTTTAGTATCCTGATCGTCGATGATGATGAGAATCTGCGTATCGGAATGGCAACGATCCTTGAGGATGAAGGATTTGCAGTGCATGAGGCAGAAAACGGGCGTGAAGGACTGGAGAAACTGGAGCAGGAGGTGTATGACCTGATTATTACCGACTATAAAATGAACGAAATGGACGGGATGCGCTTTTTACAGCAAATTCGCAACGACTTTCCCTCCGTCAAGGTGATTATGGTGACCGGCTTCGGCTCCATCGAGCACGCCGTGGAAGCTATGAAGTTAGGGGCGATCAACTACATCACCAAGCCGGTAAAACCGAAACAATTGGTGCAACTGGTAAAAAACGTGCTGCAGATCGGCGAGGAAGATATTTCTCCCCAGGAAAAACTGAATCGCTTGAAAAAATATTACCACTTTCATCGCCTGGTGGGGCAAAGCAAGCCGATGCAGCAAATCTACCGACGCATCAAGGAAGTGGTGCCCACGGATATTCCGGTGTTGATTGCCGGCGAAAGCGGCACCGGCAAGGAGATGGTCGCCCAGGCCATTCACGAACTATCCAACCGGAAGAACGGGCCTTTCATTGCCGTCAACACCGGGGCGATTCCCCGGGAATTGATCGCCTCGGAGTTGTTCGGGCACTTGAAGGGAGCGTTTACCGGGGCAATCGCGGATAAAAAAGGGAAGTTCGAAGAAGCGACTGAAGGTACTTTGTTTTTAGATGAGATCGGCACCATGGGGCCGGAAGTGCAGATCAGCTTGCTGCGAGTGCTGGAAAACCAGGTGATCGAGCGGCTGGGCAGCAACCGATCCGTCAAAGTGAACGTGCGCATCATTACCGCCACCAACGATGACCTGGAGAAACTGATCGAAGAGAACAAATTCCGGGAAGACCTCTACTACCGGCTCAACGTGTTCATCATCGAGATTCCTCCCCTGCGGGAACGGCAGCCGGATATACCCTATTTAGCCAATTATTACCGGGAAATGTTCAACCTGGAGTTGGGTAAGAAGGTGGACGGCATTGCTCCCCAGGCCATGGAGGCGTTGAAGGAGTACCAGTGGCCGGGAAATGTGCGAGAATTGCGCAATGTGATCCTGCGGGCGGTTTTGACCGCCAACGACCAGGTCGAAATGAAGCACTTGCCGTCCAATATCATCAAGCCGGGTTTGACCCAGGTGAATATTACCTTTAAGCCCGGTATCCCGCTTTCGGAAGTGGAGAAAACCATGATCATCCAGACCCTCAAGGCGGTTCGGGGCAATAAGCTGAAAGCCGCTTCCATCCTGGGAATCAGCCGCCGCTCCCTCTATAACAAATTAGAGGAATATGGCATTCCCGATAATGAGATGTAAAAAACTTGCACAGTTTTTTTGTGTTCAAGTGTTCTGGTGTTTTGGTGTTATAGTGTTCGAGTATGCCATTCTTTAGAGAGAACACAGAATAAGGATACTATACTCGTTAAGGTTTAAAACTTTATATAGGATGTCATTCCCGCGAAAACGGGAATCCATTGGTTATTAAGGGCTTATGGATGCCCGCTTTCGCGAGCATGACAGTTTACGACTAACCCTTATCGAGTATATAACACACAAGCACTATAACACCTGGGCACTTGAACACTTGAACACCTGAGCACAATTTCCTGGCAAACATTTTGCCCTTCAAAATATCCAACGTAGTCTGTACTGCACGGCGGTAAATTAAACCAAACCATTTTGAAGGGGCCCTGAAATGTTAGCGATCTCGACCAAAAGGATTTTGGTGGCTGAAGACGACCGCAGTCTCAGCCGGAGCATGGACACCTGGCTCACCCTCGAGGGGTTTTACGTGGTTACCGTGTTTAACGGGGAAGAAGCGCTGAACAAGCTGGTGCAGCAGAGATACGATCTGCTGATTACCGATATTGCCATGCCGCGTTTGAATGGGTTGGAATTAATCGCCAAAATTCGCCGCCTTCATCCCGGCCTGCCCATCATGGTGGTCTCCGGCAAGGTAAACGAGACGATTATTGCCGATCTGCGAGAGATGGACGTGCGTTATATCCTTCCCAAGCCGATCAAGCCTACCGAATTTCGCAAAATTATCAATAAGCTGTTCCCGGAAGAGCTTTACAGTTGAAGCGGATCCGCGAAAATCGTCTTCACCTGTTCGGGAATGACTGTGCCGGGGGGGGATTTTCGGGGTTTACGGACGTGCTTCACCCGGGTGTACACTACCGGAACGTAATTGGCGTGCTTGGCGGCGCTGAAGGAAACCGCCAATCCTGCCGCGTACTCCAGTACCTCTTTAGGTAGTTGCTCCAGGCGTTGGGGATTGCAAATGATGACGTGGGAACCGGAATGCCCCTGCACGTGCAGCCAAATATCTTCTTTGCCGGCGTGCTTGAAGGTCAGGGCGTCATTATCCCGCGCGCTGCGCCCCACCCGGATTTCGTAACCCTTGTACTCGTACTTCTTGTAGGGAAGGCGGAATTGTTCCACTTCTTCGCCGCGGTACGATAACAGGTGGCGGGATTTCAAGATCTCCTCGATACGGTCCAGCTTCTTCAGGCTGCCCTCTCCCTCCAAATCGCGTTTCAGTTGCGACAATTCTTCGATTTGTTTCTCTATTTCGGCCTTTCGCTTACCCGCTTCCCGCACTTTCGCATCCGATTGCTTTGCTTTCTCGAAATAAATCTGCGCATTTTCCTGTGCGGAAAGCTCCGGCTTGACATTTACCTGAATGGCCGGCAAATCCGGGTGGAAATAATTTACCAACTCAACGGTCTTCCTGCCGATTTTCAGCAACTGCGGCTGGGAGATGAGCAATTGCCCGATTTTTTGATAATATTCCTTCTTCTCCGGGTCCGGCGCGGGGCGGTCTTGCAATTTCGCTAACGCGTGTTGCAGGGAGCGCAGCTTGCGCTCCAGCGCCTCGGTTAGCTGCACTTGTTTCCGGCTTACGCCCCGGTATTTCAGCGCCTGGAAACAGAAGAAGCGCAGGGCGGCGTTGAGTTCGCCAAACTCCTTTTTCTCATGCTCCTTCAAATGGCGCAATTCCGCAATGGCGAATTTTTCCGGCAAACCATTGCGGAAATAGATTCGCGGCGCGCCGCTGCGGCATTCCTCAATGAATCCCAAAAGCGCTTCCGCAAATGAGCGAATTTGCTGGTCGCTTAACTCTTTGATAATAGTTTCTTCGGAAAGTTGGGCGCGGTAACACACCTCCTGGATCACCGGGCGGGTCATGAACTGGAATTTTTGCAGCGCTTTTTTCAGCCGCTCTTGCGGAAAATTTTGCAGGATTGCTGCCAATTCTCCCGGCGCCAGTCTTTCGGTATCGATCTGTTGCTCCTGGGGCAGGAGGTAAAGATTCCCCAGGTTTTTCCGCTGTGCTTTGAAGGAATCGAGAATGCGGCGGCCTTTATCGAGCAGAAAAAAATTGGTGTGGGCGGTGAAGAATTGCAAGAGCAGGATGTTTTCGGACTGTTCAAAGAGAATTTCGATGATGCGCTCACCGGGAAGGAGACGAATATCGGCAATGATGAGCCCGGCGAGTTCCTCCATTACCCCGGTGGAGTTTTTCCCGCGCCGGGAATGTTCGGAAAACAGGATGTAAGGGTATTGAGCGTCGCAGCCCAGCAGCAAACAACCGGCCTCCTCCCCTCCCCTGCCCAGAACCATAATCCATTCGTTTTTGAGCTGGGTGTAGCTGTCGGCAATCTGCGCGCCAACAATCTGGGTGCGCAAATACTCGGTTTGGCGTTGCAGGGTGAGGTGGTGGAGGTGCATACTGCTGCTTATTCGGGAAATGTCGATATCAGACAGTTAACCTTAACAAGGGAAAGGGTTGCGGAAAATGATCTACCAGTCTTTCGTTAACTGCCTGGAAATTCCACCTTGTTATAAATTTCTGCCAGTGATAACTCGCAATTGATAGAAGATAGGATAACAGTATCTTCGAGGCGATTCGTCTCCCACAAAATCCAACGATTATCAGGCTGGCGGACAAACTGTTCCACGTGGTATTTATCCTGGGCAATTAGAATATATTCTGCCAGAGAGGCAAGGGCGCGATAATGCTCAAACTTTTCTCCCCGGTCGAAATCTTTGGTGGATTCGGAGAGCACTTCCACTATGAGGCCGGGATTGAGCAGGGTATCTTTCTGCTCGTCGGAAAACTGCAATTTATCACAAACTACTACCACGTTCGGGTAGGTATAAAGGCCGGTAGAGCTAACCTGCACACGCAAATCGTTAGAATAAACCGTGCAGGGACGGTTTCGAAGCTGCAAATTTAATTGGGTAACAATATTGCCCACGATGAGAACGTGGTGGGGAGTGGCTCCCGCCATGGCAAAAATTTCTCCGTTTAAATACTCGCTTTTGTGGTCAGCCTGGCGTTCTAAGCGCAAGTATTCTTCCGGGGTATAATACGCTTTGGGACGTGAGGCCATACTTTTTCTCCTGGAGCGAAGTTTTACGGCAAAGAAATTAATACTAACCCCGGCCAATATAACTTTTGAAAAAAGAAATTACAAGCAAACTGATTTACCGGTAGTGCTAGTTGATTTAAACCGCGAAAGTACGCGAATAAACGCAAATGACTATGGGATCGAGACCAGCCTAAATTAGCGTCCATTCGCGGTTAGACCGAGTGCCCGTTATTAGAACTAGCACTACAGGTTGATTTGCCTTGCCGGTTCTTTGCAAGGTTATGAGAAACGGACGACCTTTGGGGAAGTTAAATATCAACGCGCCAACGCCTGCTCGATTCCGGTTACCAGCATTTGCACCGCCACGGTCACCAGGATCATACCCATCAGGCGTTCCAGGGCGATCAATCCCTTTTCCCCCAAGTATTTGCGGAATCCGCTGGCAAAATAGAGGATCACGCTGTTCACTACCCAGGCCAGGAGCAGGGCCAGCAGCCATTCCGGCCAGCGCTGCGGCTCCCGGCTCATCAGCAGTAGTTCCGCGGCCAGGGTAGAAGGCCCGGCCACGTAGGGTATCGCCAGGGGCACAATGAAAGGCTCGCTGTCAACCTCTTCTTTCAAGGATTTGACCGGGGAGGGAAAGATCATTCGCAGGGCAATCAGCAGCAGGATCACCCCGCCGGAAATGCCCAGGGCCGGCTCGGAGATGCGCAGCAGTTGCAGGATATATTTGCCCAGGAAGAGAAAGACCACCAGAACGCCCAGGGCAATCAGCAACTCCCGGATCACCACCCGGTTCTGGCGGGAAGGATGAACATTCTTCAGCGCCGCGAGAAATACGGCGATGTTGCCGAGCGGATCCATCACCAGGAAGAGCAGCAATGCGGCGGAAGTAACGGTCATAATTTGATTTCGGTGAGAAAGTAACCTGGAAGGCAATCCATTATAGCCGCAACAAACTTCCCGGGATTCCGAAATCCCGGGAAGCAGAATTATTTTCACATCGTTCTGCCGGGGTAGGCCCGCAGCGCCCGCTCCAGAATGCTCATCGCGCGTTTCATGGAGGCGGCGTTGAGCACAAAGGCAATGCGCACTTCGTTCTGTCCCAGTCCGGGGGTGGCGTAAAATCCGTTGGCGGGGGCCAGCATCACGGTTTCGTTGTTGTCCTGGAAATCTTGCAGCAGCCAGGTGCAGAATTTATCCGCGTCGTCGATGGGCAGCTTAACGATGGCGTAAAATGCGCCGGAAGGTTTCAGCCCGAAAGCGCCGGGGATGCGCGCCAGCGCCTCGAAAACCACTTCCCGGCGCTGGTAATACTCGTTCAGCACTTCATCGAAATACTCTTTCGGCGTGTCGATTGCGGCAAGGCCGGCGATCTGCTCCATGGTCGGGGGGCACAGGCGCGCCTGCCCGAAGCGCAACACCGTATCCAAAATCTCCTGGTTCCGGGTAACCAGGCAGCCTAACCGCGCGCCGCAGGCGCTGTAACGCTTGGATATGCTGTCCAGCATGATGGTGCGTTCGTCAATGCCTTTGAGGTGCAATATCGAGTGGTGCTTCTTGCCGTCATAGACGAATTCCCGGTACACTTCATCGGACATCAAGAATAAATCATACTCCAGGGCCAACTTTTGCAGCCGCAGCAGCTCATCCCAGGTGTACACGTAACCGGTGGGATTATTGGGATTGCAGATCATAATCGCCCGGGTGCGCTGGCTGATGTTGGCGCGAATTTCCGTCTCCGGGGGTAAGCGGAAACCTTCTTCCGCCTTGCTAAGCAGGGGGATGATTTTGACCCCCGCTTCCACCGCAAAACCGTTATAGTTAGTATAAAACGGCTCCGGAATGAGAATCTCGTCGCCGGGATCCATGGTCGCCATCATGGCAAAGATGATCGCTTCGCTGCCGGCGGTCGTAACCAGGATTTGCTCCTTGCTCACCTGGATGTCGAATTTATGATAATAGCGGGACAACCCCGCGCGGTATTCCCACAGGCCCCCGGAGTGCCCGTACTCCAGCACGGTAATGTTGTGGTTGCGAAACGCATCCATCATCCCTTTGGGGGTAGGAATATCCGGCTGGCCGATGTTCAGATGATAGACTTTCCGGCCTTTTCGTTTAGCCTCTTCCGCAAAAGGAACCAGTTTACGAATCGGCGAAGGCGGCATTTCCTTCGCGCGTTTGGAAATATTCGGCATGATCTATTCCTCATTGGTTCGCTAATATTGGGATATCCGCTCTCCTGCTTTGGCCAGCTCGCCGTTGAGGGCGGCTTCCGCTTCTTCAACGCTGTCATAAACGTAGGTCAGCCAGTGATCGTATTCGAGGTGCCGCCCCCGCACCACTTCTGCGTAGAGCTGCGCCAGTTTCAGGGTGATCCGGCCCGGTTTCCCGCCGCCAATCCGGTAGGTTTCCCAATCTTCTTTGGGAACCGATTTATCGCGAGAATCCGTTACCCGGGTAATGGGGGTGATCTCCGCTGCAGTTCCGGTGAAGAATGCTTCTTCGGCGTGGAGAAAATCTTCCACGGTGATGGGGGAAATGTCGGTTGGGTATCCCAGGTCTTCGGCCAGCTTCAAAATAGTGGTGCGGGTGATGCCTTCCAGAACCGATTCACTTTTGTCATTGGTCTTAACCACCCCGTTTTTTACGATCACGATGTTTTCGCCCGGGCCTTCGGAGATGCGTTCTTCCAGGTTCAAGAATACCGCCTCATCAAATCCGTGTTTTCGGGCGCAGGTAGCGAAAATATTGGATTGCACGTACAAACCACCTAACTTTACGGACGCATCAATCTGGCTCGGGTGAATGCGTTTCCAGGGAAGCAATAGAACGTGCACCCCCCGTTGGAGGCCTTCCGCTCCCAGGTAAGCGCCCCACTCCCAGCACCCGATGGTCAATTCCACCGGGCAGGCTTTGGGAGTAAGCCCCAGGTTTCCGTATCCGAAAAACAGATTCGGTCGCACGTAGGCGGAGCGGAGACGGTTTTCGCGTAAAATCAGCTTACACGCTTCCATAATCTCTGCTTTGGTAAAAGGCACAACCATATTGATGGATTTGGCAGAATGGAATATGCGCTCGATATGGTCATCTAAACGGAAAATCGCCGGCCCGCGTTCGGTTTCATAAGCCCGGATGCCCTCAAAAGCGGAGCTGCCGTAATGAACGACATGCGACATTACATGTACCTGGGTGGTGTCCCAATCGTATATTTCACCCATGTGCCAATATTTTTTGGCGCCCGGAAAGTGCGTGGTATCAAACATAATGCGCTCCTTCTATTTTAATGAATCGACTGTTATGGTCGCCGCTGTCTAACAAAAAAGCCTGGGAAAAAACTTCCCAGGCTTATATTTGGATACAATTTATCCACTTATAAGGATCGTGCTCAATAAAACCAAGAATATGATTAGCCCAAAGAAGCTCTTTTTGTGATCCATACCCTGACTCACGCTTTTGACCCACCTCTGGTGATGGTCATATTATAAAAATAGCATTTTTAAGTCAAGACATTAATAATTTGCCGATCTTTGGGCGCTTACGATAGCGAAATATGCGGCTCTGAAAACCGGGGTTGAGAGGAGCAGTCCTTTTCGGCAAACATATTCATGGCGTCATAATGATATGAGTGCGTACTATTTTACAGGAAAATACGTTTCAAGTTGTCATGCCCACGAAAGCGGGCATCCATAAACCTTTGGAAAAACTGGATTCCCGCTTTCGCGGGAATGACAACTTCCCTATAATTTCTATCATTTCCTGCAATTTGGTACGCACTCTAATGATATTATTACTTGATTGTAGCAACTTTCCTGGCGCTAATCTTCGCCATAAAAAAATTTTAAAAAAAATTTGACTTTCGATTGTAAGTGAGTATATTGAATCCCTCTCCTTACCTAGCCCACCGAAATAGAGGCCGGGTGGCAGCGCCGCCCGGCCTTTTTATTTTTGTTCCCCTCAAAATCCTTAACCGATCTTAGTTTTCTTCACTATCATCCTGGTGATTCACAGAAAATTGGTGAGTTGGCGCCGGTCAATGCAAGCCTGATCTGTAACACGCATGAGCATGCTGAGGCATCCCTCCTCGTTTATATGGCGTGTAGCAAAATAACCACATCGGTGTAGTATGAAATCAAGGAAACCGGCCATTCCGCCTCTGCCAGTAGCTCTAAAAACTTCCCGAATGTGACAAAGTTACAGAATTCCCTTTGCTTTGGGGGTTATACTTTCTCCATGAACCGGATTCCCCAAATTCGTTTCCGGGTCTGCGCAGTGATTCAAATCTTATATCGGCCGGGGAACAACCCGGCTCCTGCTCAACCCCTAACCCAAGCAGAAGGAGTTCACCATGGTAAAACGCAGCAATTTTGTTCTGTGGACTGCAATTTTTTTCATCATATATCAGGCTGGTTTTAGCCAGTCATTTTTTACCGGAAAATTCTCCCCGGCCCAGGAGGTGCAAACGGTAAACAGCACCGCCAGCGGTACCGCCGCTTTCATCCTGACGGATGAGGGCCTGGCATTTCACATAACCGTGGAGGGATTGAAGGGAACTTTCGCCGCGGCACACTTCCATAACGCCCCGCTGGGAGAAAACGGCGGGGTGGTGAGAACCCTGACCGGTGATTTCAACGGGTTGACCGCCTCGGGAACCTGGACTAACTCCGACCCGGAACCCCTCACCCCGGAATTGATGAAGCAGTTGATGGCCGGTAATCTTTACGTCAACGTGCACACCGACAGTTTTCCCGCCGGGGAAGTGCGGGCGCAGGTGCTGCCGAGCGCCGGAAGCGCTTTCAAAGCCAACCTGACCCCGGAACAGGAAGTTCATAGCGTTACTTCCGGCGCCAGCGGCACCGCCTCCCTGCTACTAACCCCGGCAGGGCTGATGTTCACGCTCACCATTGATGGCCTTAGCGGTTCTATCGCCGCGGCGCATTTCCACCGGGCAGCGGCGGGTGAGAACGGCCCGGTGGTGCGCACAATCACGGCAGACTTTGACGGCAATACCGCCACGGGGTTTTGGAGCGCCAGCGACGCAGAACCGTTAACGCCGGAATTGATCGAGGATTTGTTCACCGGGAGACTCTATTTAAACGCCCATACCGCGGCCTACCCTGCAGGGGAAATACGCGGGCAGGTTTACGTGAGCGGGGGAATCGGGATGGCGGCAAACCTCGACGCCACCCAGGAAGTAGGCCTGGTTGACTCCGACGCCAGAGGAACCGCCGCCCTGCTGCTCACCGATCATGGGATCGTCTATGAACTTACTTTGCAAGGGTTGAAAGGCAATTTCACCATGGCGCACTTCCATAACGCCCCGGCGGGCATCAACGGCCCGGTGGTGAAAACCCTTACCGGCGATTTTAACGGCAAACACGCCCGGGGGATATGGACTTTTAACGATTCCGAGCCGCTGACCAGCCAATTAGTGAGGGAGCTGCTGAGCGGAAATATCTATATGAACGTACACACCGACAGCTTTCCCGGCGGGGAAATCCGCGGGCAGGTGGGATTCAACCTGAGCACCAACGAAGCCAGCTTTGCGGCCAGTTTAACCGGCCCCCAGGAGGTGAATACGGTCAATACCGAGGCGGTGGGAACCGGCAATTTTACCCTAACCCCGGCAGGTCTGGAATTCAACATCACCTATGATGATTTGAAAGGCAATTTTGCAGCAGCTCATTTTCATAACGGCGCCATGGGGGTCAACGGGCCGGTGGTGCGCACCCTTACCAACGATTTTGACGGCAACACCGCTTCCGGCATTTGGGCCGCCTCCGATCCCGAAGCCCTGACCCCGGAACTGATCGTGGCGCTGTTGAAGGGTAATCTTTACGTGAATGTACATACTGACAGCTTCCCCGGCGGGGAGATTCGCGGACAGGTGCGGCTGCAATCGGGGGCAAAATTCCAGGCAAAGTTGACCCCCGCCCAGGAAACCCACAGCGTGACCAGCAGCGCCAGGGGATCCGCTTCCTTAACCCTGACCGATGCCGGGCTGGCCTACAACCTGACCGTGCAGGGCTTAAACGCCCCGCTCACCGCAGCGCATTTTCACAATGCTCCCGCCGGTGTGAACGGCGGGGTGGTGCGCACCATTTCCGGCGAGTTTAGCGGCAACACCGCTTCCGGTTTGTGGACGCCGGGGGACCTCGAGCCGCTGACCCCGGAATTGATCCGCGCGCTGTTTGCCGGAAATCTCTATCTCAACGTGCATACACCCTCCTATCCCGCCGGGGAAATCCGCGGCCAGGTGCTGCTCAACGGCGGAACCGGCTTCGCCGCGGGGTTAGACGCCGACCAGGAAGTGGGTCTGGTGACCTCCGACGCGATGGGAACCTCCTCGCTTACCCTCACCCCTGCCGGGTTGGTGTTCGATTTGACCATTCAGGGATTGGTCGGTAACTTCACCATGTCGCACTTCCACAATGCGCCGGCGGGGGTCAATGGGCCGGTGGTTCGTACCATCACTTCCGAATTTTCCGGCAATACCGCCTTTGGGGTATGGAAAGCGCAGGATAGCGAGCCGTTGACTTTCGATTTGATCAAAGCGCTAATGGATGGCAACCTGTATCTCAACGTGCACACCAACATGTACCCGGCGGGAGAAATTCGCGGGCAAATTAATTCTGAGGGCATCGTGGTCGCAATCGAGCCGGTTCTCAATGACGGGCAAATACCCGGGGAATTCCTCTTGCAGCAAAACTTCCCCAACCCTTTCAATCCTGCCACGGAGATCCGTTTCGATCTCAACCGCCCGGGCTTAACGGTATTGAAGATATACAATATCGTGGGCCGATTGGTGCAAACCCTGGTCAACCAGGAGCTGCCGGCCGGTTCGTACCAGGTGACATTTAGCGCCGGAAATTTAGGATCGGGAATCTATTTCTACCGGTTGGAACAGAACGGATTCAGCCAGGTTCGCCGGATGATATTGATGAAATAGTCTCTCCCTGAAAAAAATTATAGACTTGATATTGCAGGCCAGGAGCGTTATTCTATCCTGGCCTGTATTTTTTCCAATAACCATTAACCCTAATCGAACGAGGTGAAAATGATGTATTTGCAGAAAGGTGTAGGTGCAATTTTGGTGATGATGATCGGTGTGTGCGTTTTGGCCGCTACCATTGCCCGGGCGCAAAATACCGTGATGATAAATCCCATCAAAGACAATACGCTCTATCAAGACGCAACCGGCGGGTTGAGCAATGGGGCAGGAAAGCACTTTTTTGCCGGAAAATCCGCCACGGGAGCGATCCGCCGCGGCCTGCTCAAATTCGATCTTATCGAATTCGTACCTCCCAACTCAACCGTTATTGGGGTGAGCCTGAGGATGAACATGTCGAGAACCATTGCCGGCGAGCATGACGTCTCCCTTCACCGGCTTTTATCCGATTGGGGTGAAGGCGACTCTGCCGCTCCCGGAGAGGAGGGCGGGGGAACCGCGGCTTCGCCCGGGGATGCTACCTGGCTGCATACCTTTTTCAATACCTCTTTTTGGAATGCTGCCGGGGGAGATTTTGTTGCGCTCCCCAGCGCCAGCCAGCCAGTGAGCGCGCTGGGCCTTTATACCTGGGGATCGACCCCGGAGATGGCAGCGGACGTGCAAAGCTGGGTGGATGATCCTTCCACAAATTTCGGCTGGCTCGTGATGGGAAATGAAAACCTCTCCTCAAGCGCAAAACGTTTCGATACCCGGGAAAACCTCACCCCGGAGAATCACCCGCTGTTGGAGGTAACTTATATGCCCCCTACTGCCATTGGCGACCAGCTAAACCGGTTTCCCGCGGAATTCGAGCTGGCGCAGAATTACCCCAACCCTTTCAATCCTTCCACCCAGATTCGTTTTACCCTCCACCGCGCCGCTCAAACGGTTTTGACGGTATATGATGCCGCGGGGAAAACCATTACTACCCTGGTGAACGGGAAATTGCCTGCCGCAACGCATACGGTGACTTTCGAGGCCCGGGATATGTCCTCCGGCGTCTATTTTTATCGCCTGGAAGTAGAAAGCGCCAGCGCAGTGCGAAAAATGCTGCTGGTTCGCTAACTTTTAACCTTAACGTGTATAGTTGAATTGAGTGCGGTATGATTACCAACAACCTCCCGGAGGGCGGAAACCTCCGGGAGGTTGAGGAGGGGGTATGGGGGCATAGCTTCTGAGGTTTGTCGAGGTGGGGGCTAATTCACCGCCGTTTTACGCCTGGACTTGGCTTCCATCAAGTTGGCGGCCTTCACCACGTAAAAACCCGGGGCCACAAATTCCCGGTAATACTTTTCATAGCGTTCCCGGATGTCTTCGATCTTCGCGGTCAATTCCTCTTCCGAGGCGGCGCTGACGATGAAGGAATTATCCACACTGGCCATTGCGAACAATTTTTTCATAAACTAGTTCTCCATAGAAATCTTAACAATCCCATTTAATTTGGCGCAACAAAGTAATGCTCCCTGCCGCCGCCCGATGTGACGGCAGGCCAAACCACTAAATCAGTTTCATTTTCAAGTAGTGGTAGCGCTGCAATTCCCCGGGAGACAGGGAGAGCACAAAAGCGAGTTCCCGGGTGGTATAAGCGGGGCAATCCGGCGGCAGTGCTTCGGGATTGTGCAACTCCGGGTTGACAAAGCAAATATCACTGCCCAGCGCCTTGCTGTGTACCCGAACCATGTCCCGTTCTCCTTGCAGCAGTTCGTACAATTTGATCAGCATATCGCCGTCGAATGCTTTTTCAGTATTGCGACGAATCCGTTGGCGGGTTAGCGGTTTATTGAGAAGGGCTTCCATTTTCGGCTCTCCTGTTTTGGCTTCGCTATGTATTTAGTAAACATAAGTTCACTCACATTATACCATTCATTTCTGAATTTGTCAAGAAAAATTTTAAAAAAGATTAGACTTTTGTTCACTAAAAATGGCAGCCCATACACCTTTTTTCAGCCCTGGAGAACGAAATTAGAATGATTGGCATTTCTGAATTTGGTGTACATCTCAAAAAGATTTCCTCGCACTGTTCGACAAGCGACGAACAAGGATGTTCGTCTCATCTGCCATTTTTCCCCCGCCAATTGAATATTTGGAGGAAAATGGTTAAACTGTCTTGACCATAAACAAGGAGAGAGGCATGGCGATCTCCAGGTATAAAATATTTTCTGCCGGTTTTGATGACGACGATGATGAACCCTTGACTGCCGCAGCGGCGGCGGCATTGTTGGCAAAAAAACTGGGCAAAACAGGAGACTCCGGAGGCGGCGGAGGCAAGGGAGGGTACGGGTGCGTAATTGTTTTAATGCTGGCTATTCTGGTGATTTTGCTGTTCTATTTTTTCAAATTCGCTTAGCGTATTTAGCGCAAAGCCCCAACACGCAAAAGCGCAATGGGCAATCATAGGCGATTGCACATTACGCTTTACGAATTCTGTTTGTTTTCAACCCCCTATTCGAGACTTGCTAAGCAAATTCGCCCATCCCGATGGCCGATATGGCCGGGAATTTATTTTAACAGCAGCATTCGCCGGCTCTGGCTGCGGGTAAAAGCGCCCTCCCGGGAGTGATTACTTACCGTCAGGCGATAAATATAAACCCCCGAAGCCGCCAACCGGCCGGCGCCATCCTTCCCATCCCACTCCACGGTATAAGCGCCGGCGGCCTGGGACTGCTTCACCAGCTTCCTTACTTTTTGTCCCACGGTGTTGTAGATGCTCAATTCTACATTGCTGGCCGCGGTAAGCTGATAGCTGATCGCGGTACTAGGATTAAACGGGTTGGGATAATTCTGCTCCAGCCGGAAGTCCCCCGCCGCTGGCCCCGGTTCGATACCGGTGATGATCTGGGAGAGATCTAATTTATACATCGAGCGCGCATGGGTGCCGATGGCCAGGTAGTTGGCGGTATCGTGAACCTTCATATCGTACACCGAGACCAGCGGCAGGGCGCTGCTAAGGTATTGCCAGCTTTGCCCGGTATTGGTACTGTAATAGGCCCCCAGGTCGCCGCCCACGAACAACAACTGCGGGCGCAGGGGATCTATCGCGAAGGCATTGATGGGCGCGTCCGGCAAATTGCTGCTGATATCCTCCCAGGTTTGCCCGCGGTTGGCGGTGCGGAATACGTGCGGCTGGGGATCGCGCCACTTCAGGCCCGAAAAGGTCACATAAGCGACGTTGTCATCCGTGGGATCGGCCAGCACCCGGGTGACCCAGCGGAAGGGCAATCCCGCGGAGACGTCGCTCCAGGAAGCGCCGTAGTTGGTGCTCACCCATACGTGCGCTTCGTCGGTGCCGGCCCAGATCACGTTGGAATTGGTGGGCGCTACCGCGATGGTGGTTACCGTGCCTAAGCGGGGGCCGGGATCGGTTACCAGGGTGGGGCTGACCGGGGTCCAGCTGGATGCGCCGTTGGTGGTGCGCCATACCCGCTCGGTTCCGTAATAGAGCACGTTGCTGTTGTTGGGATCCATCACCACCGGGGTTGACCAGTTCTTCTTCCCGGTAATATTCTCCGCGACCGGGAAGAAGCTCGCTCCCCCGTTGGTGGATTTGCCCAATCCCCCATTCTGGGATTCGGCGTAAATGATATTGGGATTATTAGGATCCACGATTACGTAAAAACCGTCCCCGCCGTAAATTCGATCCCAATCATTCAGCGCCCCGGTGAGGGTGCGCAGGGTTCCGTTATCCTGGGTGCCGCCGTAGAGGCGCTGGGGGTTGGTGCGGTCCAGCCCGATCTCGTAAAACTGGTTGTTGGGCAGCTCCGCCACTTTGCTGAAGCTTACCCCGCCGTTCGTGGAGATATTCAGGCCGCCGTCGTTGCCGTTGATGATAAAATCCGGGTTGGAAGGGTGAAACGCCAGGGCGTGGTGATCCACGTGAAGGATCGCCGGCCCGCCGTAGCCGTAAATGATCGGCCAGGTAGCGCCGCCGTTGGTGGAACGCATAAATGCCACGTCGAGCGCGTAAACGATGTCCGGATTGGCGGGGTGCACCCGCACCTGCCCGAAATACCAGCTAAATCCCCCGGTGCCGTCATCGATCTCCCGGTCCGGGTCGGCATTGCTCCAGTTTGCGCCGAAGTTGGTAGTTTTAAAGAGTCCCAGGTAGCCGCTGCCGTCAGAAAATATGGCGTACAGAATATCCGGGTTGGATTGCGACTGCGCCAGCCCGATTCTCCCGATATTGGCGGCAGCGGGATTGGGCAGACCATTCCCCGGCCCTAACAATTCCCAGGTATTTCCCCCGTTAAAACTGCGATAAATGCCGCTGGTAGGGCCGTACAAATGGCCGCCGTTGACAGTACGCACCCGCTCCCACATCGCCGCCATCATCCGGGAGGAATTGGCGGGATCGATCACCACGTCGATTGCCCCGGTGGAATCGGAGACGAACAGGGAGTGCGACCAATTCTGCCCCCCGTCTTCGCTGCGATAAAGCCCCCGCTCCGGGTTGGGGCTGAAATAGGAACCCACCGCGGCCACGAACACCCGCTGGGGATTGGCGGGGTCCACCACGATGCGCCCCACCGCAGCGGTGTTCTCCAATCCGATGAACTGCCAGCTGGCGCCCCCGTCGGTGGATTTATACACTCCGCCGCCGGGGAAATTGTTATGCCCCCCGTTGGCTTCGCCGGTGCCCACGTAGATCACCTCCGGGTTCAGTGGGTCGATGCCGACGTCGCCGACGTTCAAATTAGCCTGATCATCGAATATCGGGAACCAGTTTGCGCCCGTGTCCGTGGATTTGAACACCCCGCCGGTAGCGCTCCCGGCGTACACGATGTTGGGATTCAGGGGATCGAACTCGACATCCGAAATCCGCCCCCCGATGTTGGTCGGCCCGGCGAATTCCACCTGCGCCAGCTCCAGGTTAGCCGCCTGCGCCCGCATCTGCTGCGCCAGGCGCATGGATTCCCGGAACGCCTGCGCGTCCGCCTGCCAGTGCGGGAAGGTGCGCCGGTACCAGGCCCAGTCGGAAGGGTACATATCCGGCCCAACTTCCGACGCCTGCGCTTCCGGTTGGTATTCCGCCCCCGGCAGCGCCGGAGAATTCCGGAAACTGCGCTGCCATAGCAAAGCTGCCACAATTACGATGGCGGCCAGGGCGATGCCCGGCCAGGGGATTCTTCGCAGCGAAAAACGCTTCATGCAACACTCCTCGGTTAAAATTTCTCCAAACATCACAAAAATATGCGGCGCATTCAAGCTATTTTTTATAGAAAAATGTACTTTGACAGAATTCCCCCGCCCTCGTTGGCTTCGGCGCCATTCCGCCAATTCCTGAAATTCGTGGCAAACCATTTTTTTTGGAATTAGATTCTTTTCATTCAATTCAGCGATGCTAAGGAGTGTCAACCATGTTTCAACCGATTATTTGGATCGTAGTGATAATGCGGATAACGTTCGCCGGCCAGGCCGGGGAGCCTTCCGCAATCAATGCCATGAAAGGAGACACCATGGAGATCACCTTGCGCAGTTCCGCATTCCAGGAAGGGGGAATGATTCCCCGGCAATACACCTGCGACGGCCAGGATATTTCCCCGCCCCTGGCCTGGGATTCCATCCCCGGAGGAACCAAAAGCTTAGCCCTGATTTGCGACGACCCCGACGCCCCAATGGGTACCTGGGTTCACTGGGTGATTTTCAACATCCCTGCTGGCGCCGCGCAGCTGCCGGAAAATGTCCCGACCCAAAAGGAGCTTCCCGGCGGGGCGCTCCAGGGCAGCAATGATTTCCGCAGAATCGGTTACGGCGGGCCCTGCCCTCCCGGGGGAACTCACCGCTATTTCTTTAAGTTGTACGCCCTGGATACCCTGCTGAAGCTGAAGGCGGGCGCCGGCAAGGCAGACTTGCTGAAAGCCATGCAAGGTCACATTTTGGGGCAGGGACAGTTGATGGGGAAATATAAACGCTGAAGGGATTGGGAAATCCAAAATCCCAATTCCGAAACTCAAATTCAATTCCCGGGCTTCACTACCGTACACTTTTTGATTTTGCTACTCAACGACTGTCATTCCCGGCTTGCCCCATTGGGGCATGTTCCCCGCTTAATACCGGCGGGGACAAGCTTTAGCGGGAATCCATATCCGCCAAACCTCATGGATGCCCGATTAAACTTGTGCCCGCATGTTTTAAGCGGGTAGCGTTCGGGCATGACAAATTCGGCGAAATTGTTTTATCTGAAAAAAGTGTATGGTAGTAAATCCCGGTCGAAGTGGTTGAACCATGAAAAACTCCGAACCCATTCGCAGCTTTTTGGACGAGTACCGGCAATATGTCCATGACGTTCTGGAACCGGCTTATGAAGAGCTAAAATCCCTGTTCCGATTATGGGAAAGCCCCGGCTACTGGAGCAAATACAGCAGTAAAAACCGCCTGCCCACGCCTTCCCCCATTCACCACACCCGGCTCAGAATCAAGCGCCCGGAGAGCGTGGTGGATAAAATCATCCGCAACCCCGCCCGTTACCCGGCGCAGCTCTCCCTGGAAAGTTTGCAAAAAATGGATGATACCCTGGGCGGCAGGATTGTGGTTCCCTTTCTCTCCGACCTTCCCCTCATCGACCGGGAATTGCAGCACAGCGAGCAACTGGCGATTTCCCGGGAGTCGCCCCCGGTCGCTTATTTGAGCAAGGATTTGCTCCTCCGCCTGGGGCTGACCCACCTGGCGGAACAATCCAAAGAGAGCGGATACACCGCTATTCATTACGTGGTGCGGGCCAGGGAGAGCGCGATTGCGGAAGCGGAGCGCCCCAGGATCGAAATTCAGGTACGCACCCTGGTCGGGGATTTATGGGCGGAAATCGAGCACATCCTGGGGTATAAACCGGGCAAGCACACCTCCTTTGCGGTGCGGAAACAGTTCCAAATCCTGGCCTCCCAGCTTACC
>WYBG01000369.1 GCA_011526015.1 Deltaproteobacteria bacterium
TACACCAGCAGCGTTCTGGTGACTCGAAATACTAAAGATTTTAAGAATATTGAGGGGTTGACGGTTTTGAATCCTTTCGACTCCACCCCTGTTTAGCAAAATAAAAACGGGGCTTCTCCTTACTGGAGAGCCCCGTTCCTCTCCTAAATGGCGGCCTGCCCGCTCTATTTCAACAATAATAGCTTTCGTTCCGCTACAAATTGGCCGGCGCGCATTTGCAGGAAGTAAATCCCCGAAGGCGCCGGTTGGCCCTGCTCGTTACGGCCCTCCCAACGGACTACATACTTTCCTGCTAATTGCCTTTCCTTCACCAGCGTCTGCACCTTCTGGCCGAGCACATTATACACCGCGATCTCAACCTCACTTTCCCGGGGCAACTGGTAATGAACCTCGGTGGAGGGGTTGAAGGGGTTGGGGAAGTTTTGAAGGGCAAAATCCTCCGGCAACGCCTCCGCTGCCAGGGTGAGGGTTTCTTTAGAAACCGCCAGGTACGGCAGCAGATCGGTAAAGGTGTAGGCTGCGGCCATGGCGCTGAAGCTTAACGACAGGGAAGCGGATGAGCCGGGGTCGCCGATGGCCTTGAACTGAAGGTTCAAAATATTCACACTCCCTTTGGCTCCGTAGGGGTTGGCGTTGGCGAAGGTTAATTTACCGGATTTGGCTTCCAGGTCGTTCACCACCGGGTTTTCGAATCCGCCGGTTTTCCCGCCGCTGTAATTCAGAAGCTGCAGAATGGCCGGGTTCCATTCCAACCGGGCGGTAAAGCTGCCCAGTTTTTCTCCAGAGGAGCCATTGACCGGGAAATCAGTCAGGTCAATCGTCACCGGAACATTTACCGTTTGGCCGGGAGCGATTGGGGCAGCGCCTGATTCAGCAAAGGCGTGGATCTTTTTTCCCGTGTTTAGCAATGAGCCTGTGGAGGGAACGTCGTTTAGAGAGGAAGCAAGATTCCCCGGCGGGCACATGGGGTCTCCGATCGGGAAAGGGACTTGAACCCCGGCGTCATAGGTCAGAATGATCAAGGCGTCGGTGGAGTTGGTGAAATTGTCGGAATTCACGTTGCCGAAGCCGGCGTTGATGCGCGCCAGGAATGCCGGGGGGATGGGAGACCCGGCGTCGTAGGTCAGAATGATCAATGCGTCGGTAGAGTTGACGATATCATCGCCGCTGACGTCTCCCAGCATACCGGGGGTGGTTATGTTGATGCTGCCGTCGTTGACGGTGAGGTAGGGGAGCAGGTCGGTGAAAGTATTGGCAGCGGCCATGGCGGAGAATTCCAAATCCAGCGTTGCGGTGCTGCCAACCGGCCCGATGGCCTCGAAATCGACGTTGAGAAGATCGACCACCCCTGCCGCGCCGCTGGCTTTGGCGCCGTTGAAAATGAGTACCCCATTGTTAACATTCGCGATATTCACAATGCCGGTAAAGCCGGATAGCGGCCCGGAATACCCGGTATATTGCAGCAGCACGGGGTCCCAGGTTAAAGTGGCGGTAAAACTGCCCAGGAGATTATCGGGCGGGAGCATCCCGCTCATATCTGCTTTAATTTCTACGGTGATGGGGCAGCTTTGGGGGGCGGCGGTGGGAGAGATAACGGAGGCGACAACCCCGGAAGGCCCTCCGCCAATGCTATTGCCGCTGAGAGGAATATTGGCATTGCCGCCGTTGCTTACAATATTCAGAGATGCACTGAAGCTGCCGACAGCATTTGGAGTAAAGCCAACCGACAAATTATGACTTTCGCCGGCAGCAAGATTGAACGGGGTGGTATTGACGCTGAAGTTGCCGGGATTGGGGCCGGCAAGTGAGATGGCGGTAACGTTTAGAGTCGCTCCCCCGGCGTTCGTCACTGTTACTGTATCGATTGCGGTGTTTCCAACGGACACATCACTAAAATTTAACGCTGAAGGGAATATAGATAGGAGTGGGTTGGGTGATTGGGGGAAATAGTACGCGCCCATATCAGGGAGCGTACCATCCGGATCCAGAACATATTGCCCCAGGATAATCGGAGTACCAGCATCTATGCATTTGGAAATCCCTTGTAAATGGAAATTCGCATTTGCCGTATCAACAAACATGGGGTCGTTATAAATGTTAAAATTGATGTCGCAGGAATCACCATTGGCGTTTTGGTAATTTCCATTGCTGCCAAAACCGGGAGGAAGGGAAATGGCGGAAAAATTCCCCGAATTGTTTCCCCACAAACAATTATAGATGATATCCTCCGCGCCAATGAAGCTACGGGAATCTTGATTAACTACCCCATAACTGTTGAAAGCGATAATGGTATTGGTCATTGTTGCATCAGCATATCCTCGGTACGCATACGCCCTAATCCCTGTGGAATTACCAACAATTGTGGAATTAATAATTTTCGCAATTGCATAAGCATTTCCCCAATTCCAGTAAGTTCCAGAGTAGACAATCACACCATTTTGCTGGTTATTGTAGATCGTACAGTGATCAATGATCAGCGTTTGACTTGCTGTACCATAACGGTCATAACCTGTAACTCGTATTCCATCACCATTATCATAAACCCGACAATTCTTAATCGTATCGGCGTAGGTGCCGACCTCACAACCCAAAGCAATTCCATTTCCTGAACATCCATAAATTTCGCATTCATAAATTGTTGGTGCACATTGGTATGCAGAAATACCGTGTGTTGCATAACGAATAATGCAGTATCCCAGTGAATCATCTGAACCCGATCCATTCAAGCGAATCTGATCCCAGGAGCCTGGAATTTGACCCTGGAAAGGCTCAAAGATAATCGGATTCGTTTCCGTTCCTATGGCTATAAATTGAGTTCCACTTCCAGCTTCGATTTTCCATCCCCCAGCCTGAAATTTTACACTAACTCCCGGCTCAATCCTCAGGGAATTAACAACGGTAACATTTCCCGTGACAATATAGGGGCTGCCAGCAGTGGTCCAGATTCCGGATTGGTTACCGGAGACGATAGTCTGGGCAAATACACCTGTCAATAGTAATGCATAGATTAGAACATGTAACAGTGCTTTCATAGTATCTCCTTATCAGTGTTATAGTTTATCAGCCTTCTCCTTCACCCAACATTGTTTTCCTCTCCCTCCCCGACGAGATGTTTTCTCATCAGGGCTGAATTCTCCCCTACGCATTTCCTTTGTGGCTCAACGAAACAGAAATAGCAGAACTCAATATTAGAAAAAGATGGAAATCCCCATCATCGCCCCATAATTGTTAATTCCTCCCTCATCATAATTTTGCCGCAAATAGAATCCCTGGATGGTTAACGCCCCCCCGCCGCCCTGGCCAATGAAAATTTTCACTCCGCCATAGCCGCCGAAAGTAACCGGATTATCATCCAAACCAAATCCGGCGCCAAATTGCCCGCCAATGTATGGAACCGCAGTGGAGCCGGAGGAAGGAAAGTGAATCGACAGGAAAGCCCCTACTGCGCCGATTTCTTCATCTTCCACGCTCAGGAAGGAAAAATTGCCGCCTAATTCCAGGCTCTCAGTGACGAAATTTCCATAAGCCAATTGCAACAGGACAGTGGTAATGGATTCACCTTCCGCGCTGAGAATGTTTACACTGCCAGACAGATTCAGCTCATTAAGCCCTTTCCTGACCTGGGCAAAACTACTGAATGAGAACAAAATGATGAGCGTGCTAATACCAAGATAGTATCTGAACGAGAACATGGTCATTCCTCCTTTATAGTTGTGGGACGGGGCATCTACAATCTATAAAGTAGTGGGCAACTTAGTTGTCTGACTCCATCCCTCATTTAAAAAACCACACGATTCTCTCCTACTAAAACTAATGTTGCGTATTCCCGCTTTTCCGTGACAAACTTTTTTATAATCTCCCTTCGCCTCGCTTGCGCTATATCCCAAAACCCATGCCAGCCGCTCAAAACCCCGAAAAACCTCCTTTCCGCCCCCTTCTCACCACAAAACGGCGGCGAATTCGCAACATTTTGCCCCCGGCAAGGTTGCAAATCCGCAACCGCCGGTTTTTCTTTACCGGCCAACAGACACGCTCGCCGAAGCATAAGACCGGCATCCTTGTGGCGCAAGCCACCCCTTGCAGGACCGGCCGCATTCGCTATTTCAGGTAAAATTGACAGGAGGGTTTAAAAAAATCCTGGAACAGGCCCAGGGAAGCAGCTTGAGAATTCTCAGGCGACCTTGTAGATAGCAGGGCGATAGCGCGGCGCCGGGATGGGCTTCCCATTGGCGCGCGCCGCTTCCAGCCAGGCTTGTTTGGCTTTCAAAACTTCTTCTAACGCTTCCGAAGGGGTTCTTCCAAAAGCGGAACAATATTTCAAATCCGGGATGTCGGCAATATAGCCTTCATCCTCCTCACTGTAAAACAGGTTGATGTGATAATCTTTCATGGTTCTTCCTCTAATCGCAAATTATACCGTTCAATGATGTCCAAAAACTGCTTCACCTGGTAAGGTTTTGCCTTCCCGCCGATATTTTGCAGGTTTAACAACTCCGGAATATCCGGATGGATATAGATATGATGGCTCCCTTTGATTCTATCCAAACGAAATCCGAACGCCTCTGCACAGGCAGTGATTTCCGAAAATCGGATGTTCTTTGATCCCGAAAGAAGCTTTTTTAATAACTTGCGCGGTTTCACGTCAATCTGTCTTCTTCTTTCCGCAGAACTAACAATTTCTGCCAATATGCTCATAAACCCTCATGGATGCAAAAAGTTTTACATCTTGATCGGCGCGATGGGTCGAGAGCGTAACGCTTTTTATAATCAATCACTTTGTTTTTTGCGGTGGTGGTTAAGTTTTGACTGATGAATTTGAACAAAAGAAAACAGAGGCAACAGAGTTTTTGAGAATATCTCTGTTATCTCCGTTCGCTCCTGTTCAACCAACGACTGAATTATGATGTCTGGCCATGCGTGGAGGCGGGGCAAACTATGCCCGGCTCACGCTGGCGTTATCAGTCAAAATGTAACCACTACCGTTTTTTGCAACGCCCCCGGGTAGAAGAGCTTGCAAATCCGCAACCGCCCTCTTTTTTTCCCATTGGAGATTTCCACCTCAACCGGTAACTTCGGGTGCTCTAATTGCCGGGCTTCCGGTGGAAGGCGGGCTTGAATTGGCAATCAAAACCACTAAACAATTATACCTGCTGTTTTTCGCCCTCTCGCTGTTAGCGGCGCTGGGGGTTTATAAGCTGCTCTTTCCTGCTCCGCAATCCCACCGGCTGCAGGTGGTCGAGCGGCAGTTGGCAGACCCTGCTTCCCATACGCTGTATCACGATTTCGATCAGGACGGGTACAGCGAACGGCTCTACCTGGTCAATCGCCCCCCCTCGGGCGCTCGTCCCATCGGGGATTATTATATCGTCTTCTACAATTACAATGGCGGCACTATCGACCAGGGGAATTTCTCCGAAGGGGTCCGGCTCACCTGGCTGTATTTCGGCGATTACACCGCGGATAATTATGATGAAACCCTGGTATTTACCCAAAGCGGGGATTCCCTTTTTCTATCCCTGATCGATCTCAATCCCGCCCGCTGGCTATTGAAAAGAGAATTTTTCCTGGCCGCCCCGCCCGAAAATCCCATGGATTACTGGGACGTTGACGTGGAAGATGCCGCGCTTTCCGACCTGGACGGGGACGGCAAAAAAGAAGCGGTGATCCTGCTGCGGGCCGGCCTTTCCCTGTATCCCCGGGGGGTGTACGTCTTCGATATTGAAGAAAAAAAATTCCTGAACCGTTTTGAATTCAAGGCCGCCGGCAACCGCCTGCTCATCCACGATGTTACCGGCGATGGAATCGAAGAAGTCATCGTTACCACTTCTGCCCATGGAAATATTCACGATGAAAACGGCTTCAACGACTTCAAATGCTGGCTGTTCGTGCTGGACCGGCAGCTTCAGCCGGTGTTCCCGCCCCTGAGCTTCGGGGAATATCCCAGCACGCTCTATTGCGACCCCATCGAGATCGAGGGAAAACGATTTTTGCTGGCATCCTATGCCTACGGAGGGAATAAACCGCTTCCCAACGCCATGTACCTGGTAAATTCATCGGGAAGGATCGTTACCCAAAAGGCTTTTCCGGAAAGGGTGCTGAAAAGGCCGGTTGTATTAAAAAATCAAAATCAGCCCCACATCTTTGCGCTGTTCGACCAGAACAAGCTCTTGCGGCAATTGGACCATCAACTGATGGCGACTCGCGAAACAACACTGGAAATGAATTCGCCGGACCTGTGGAGCGCCATAGATTTGGATGGCGATCATCAGGAAGAACTGCTGGTAATCTCGGGATACAGTTTTTACGTGTTTGACCAGAACCTGCGCCAACAGGCGGCATACCTGCAAACCGAACCTTACGATTTTTGCTATTTCCGCCATAACGGGAGCGGCAAACCGGTTGACCTAACGTTGAATGGGCGGGAGCATTTCTACCGCTTATCCTTTCAAAAAGACCCCCTCCAGGCCTGGCTTCCGGCCATTTATCTCGCCCTGGCGGGAGGATTTTTCCTCTTGTTCGCCGTTTCCTACCGCGCGTTTGCCGCCCTCTATGTCTATTTCGGTTATCTTTTCCTCTCCCTGCAAAAATCCGCTTACGGGATTCTCATTCTCAATCACCGGGGCAGAGTCCGGCATTTCAACCAGGCCTTGCATACCCTGCTGCAACTCCGCGAACCGCTTCGCCGGGGGCAGGCTGTCGGCGAGGCGTTGAAAGAGCGCCCGGAAATCCTCTCCGCCATCGAAAAAAACGCTGCCGCGGAAGAGCCTTACACAAGCGAGCTTCTGCTGCGCAGGGGACAAAAGCCCTTTAAAGCGAACATCAGCATAATCCCCTTCCGGCCAAAGATCGGGCTGGCCTGCGGGCGCTGGGTGGAAATCAAAGAAGCCGGGGAAGCGTTTTCCTCTGAACGGTTGCAAACCTGGAGCGAAACGGTGCAAAAAATCGTTCACGACATCAAAAACCCGCTTTCCACGGTCAAATTGAATTTGAGCAACCTGCAATTGAGCCTGGAACAGAGCGGGATCCAGGAACCGCCGGAGCTCCGGGAGGATTTTCAATTGCTGCAGGAAGAGTTGCAGAAAATCCAGAACCGGGTCAAAAACCTGCTGCGCCTGGCCAGCCTGGAAAATCCCCGCATCCAGGCAATCTGCCTGGAAGAGTTAGCTGGCGAAGCAGTGATGCAATTTCGCAACCTCTGCAACCATGAACTCCAAATCAATGTGAAAATCGACCCGGAGGTAGGGGAAATCTGGGCAGATCCTCAACAAATGCTGTTGGTATTCCATATTTTGATTGAAAACGCGCTGGAGGCGCTCAACGGCAAAGGGATTATCGAGATCAACGGGTGCGTGGCACAGGAATTGTTGGATTCTTCCCAATGGTTCGCAGAGATCGAAGTGTGCGACAGCGGTCCCGGGATACCGGCAGAATACCATGAGAAAATTTTCGAGCCGCAGTTCTCCACCAAAAAGGAGGGCACCGGCCTGGGATTGGCCATTGCCAAAAAAATCATCGAAGATCATGGGGGGAAGATAGGGCTGTACAGCCGTGAAAAGGGCGGCGCGGTTTTCCGTTTTACCGTCCCCCTGGCAAAAGAAATGAGCCACCATTTGTAACTATCTTGACAATGTTAAATTTCCAAAGATTTAGACAAGATGAACAGGATTAACTGGATTTTGGTTTCACTGCCATGCACTTTTGTCATTCCCGCATGTTCCCCGTTTAATACCTGCGGGGACAAGCTTTAGCGGGAATCCAGGAAAAATCAAGCATATGGATGCCCGATTACTACATTCGGGCATGACAAATTACACTGAATTCGCTGTTTTCAAAAAAGTGTACGGTAAGGAGATTTTGGTCAAAAAAAATGATCAAAAATATTTAAATAATCCTGTTTGGTCCTGTCAATCCTGTCAAAAATCCTGATTTAACATTGTCGAGAAAGTTATCAACTCTCTTTTAAACAGGGGAAAACCTGCCATGCAACCGCCAATTTTACTCATAGACGATGATGAGAATTTCTGTAAAACCCTAAAAAAAAGTTTAACCCTGCGGAGTTTTTCGGTGGATACGCTCAACAACCCGGAAGAAGCGCTGCCGGCGCTGCGACACCGGCATTACCGCTGCCTTTTACTGGATATGGAGATGCACGGAGAGAAAGAGTGGGGGCTGGACTTTCTCCGCCAGGCGCTGGCGGCCAACCCGCTCATGCCGGTCATTATCGTTTCCGGGGCCAGCACCATTGCATCCGCAGTGCAGGCGCTGAAAATGGGGGCCTACGATTTTATTGAAAAATCGGGCAACATTGACCCGGAAAAAATTGCGGCGACGATCCATAAAGCCCTGGAACGGCAACGGCTGATGTTGGACCGGCTGGAGAAGGAAACCCTCTATGAAGAGTTGCCGCAGAACGATTTGATTATCGGAAAAAGCCCCGCCCTGCAAAACCTGGTCAACGAGGTTCGCAAAATTGCCGTTACCGAGGCCACGGTGCTGATTTTGGGGGAAAGCGGCACCGGAAAAGAGCTGGTCGCTTCCGCCATCCATCAAAACAGCAACCGCCGCAATCA
>WYBG01000370.1 GCA_011526015.1 Deltaproteobacteria bacterium
AGCCTAAGTGGGCTAACATTTCCGCGGTTTCCTCTCCGTACAACTCTTCCATGATGCGGTTCTCGAAATAGGTCGTGAACCCCTCGTTCAGCCAGAAATCGTTCCAGGCCGCGTTGGTCACCAGGTTGCCGGACCAGGAGTGCGCCAATTCGTGGGCGATCAGGGCGACTAAGGAGCGATCCCCGGCCAGCACCGTGGGAGTAGCAAAGGTCAGGCGGGGGTTTTCCATTCCTCCGAAGGGAAAACTGGGCGGGAGCACCAAAACGTCATACTGCTCCCAGCGATAGGGACCGTAGAGCTTTTCCGCGGCGGCGATCATTTTTTCGGTGTCGGCGAATTCATCAGCGGCTTTTTCAACCACCGGCGGCTCGGCAAAAATGCCGCTGCGCGGCCCCAGGGAGCGGTATTCCAGGTCTCCTACTGCCAGCGCCAGGAGGTAAGACGGGATCGGCTGGCTCATTACAAAAGTGTAAATTCCGGCGGCATTTTTGCCGGAGGCGTTTTTCGCGCTCATCACCGCCAGCAGCGCCGGGTCGGTTTTGACCCGGGCGGTGTAGGTAATGCGGATGCCCGGGCTGTCCTGGCAGGGAACCCAGGTGCGCGCTAAAATGGCCTGCGACTGGGTGAACAGGAAAGGGTGTTTGCCTCCGGCGGTTTGACCCGGTTCCAGCCACTGCAGGGCGGCGGCGCCGGGACGGGTGTGGTAATAGATGGTCACCACCTCGGTCTCCGGGAGAACTTCTATCGCCAGCGGCTGTCCCAGGAATTTCACGGAATTTCCCAGGGAAAAACCGGTCTCTTTTTCTTCCTCCCCCACGGTCACCCGCTCGATGGCAAGGTCGCGGCTGTCCAGGTATAATCGCGCGGCTCCGGCATGGTTTTGGATGCGCCAGCGGGCTTTTCCGGCGATTTGCTTCTTTTGAAAATCCGCCTCGATATCCAGGTCGAGGTGAGTGACCACCGCTTCCGCCGGCCGGGCGAAGGAGTGAATATCCGCACCGCCGGCGGCAGGGCCGCCGGAGCCGTCCCCGGCAAAAGCCCCGCCCGGCCAGGCAAGCAGCGCCAGCAGAATCGCAGGGTATTTTCCGGTTTTATACATCTTTCTTCTCATGGCCTCTCCTTCATGTTTTTGCAGAAAAAAGTTGTGGAATGTAGCAAAAAAGCGGTTCAGAGCGAATAGAAAATTTTCACCCGGCCAAACTCTGTCGAATTTTCCCCGGAAAAAATTGCATAAAGCCGCAAGTATCGGGTGGAATTTACTCGCAGAACCATTTATGATAGGAGTGTGTTTGGGGGGTTGCAGCAAGGGAACCGAAACCGCAATCATTTTTTATAAACCGAAGAATATTCGCAACTTTATTGAATTATCCGAAGTATATTCGGTCGTTTTCAAATATTCAGATGATCGTTCTGTCTTTTTATGGAAAGTCGGAATATTCTTATTGATGGAGAAACCCCATGATTGACGCTATTGATGCCCAAATCCTGTCGATTGTTCAAGAAAACGCCCGTACATCTAACGCCGAGATTGCCCGGCAGGTAGGTATGGCGGCTTCGGCCGTTCTGGAGCGCATCCGCAAATTAGAAGAGCGCGGCGTGATCAAGGGATACCAGGTCAGCCTGGAACCCCGGCGCCTCGACCTAGATTTATTGGCGTTCATTTTCGTGCGCACCCGCGATCCCTACGGCAGCCTTGAGACCGCCCGGTACCTGGCTACCTTGCCGGAAGTGCAGGAGGTGCATCACATTGCCGGGGAAGATTGCTACCTCATCAAAGTGCGCGCCCGCGACCCGGAAGCCTTGGGCTTGTTTTTACGGGAAAAGATCGCGGCGAACAAGAACGTCACTTATACCCGCACCACCATCGTGTTAGAAACGCTCAAAGAAACATCTCACCTTCCGCTGAACACCCAATCCGGAGAAAATAGTAATGGAAAATAAAAACTGGTCGCGGTTAGCGCTGCAAATTGCCCTGGCCTTAGGGACAATTTATCTCATTTGGGGATCCACGTATCTTGCCATCCGCTTTGCCATCGGTACCATACCGCCCTATTTGATGGCCGGCTCGCGGAATTTCGCCGCCGGGTTGATAATGTATGCCTGGGCGCGCTATCGCGGCGCGCCGTCTCCCTCGCGCGGGCATTGGGTAAGCGCGAGCATCGTCGGGGCGCTGCTGCTGCTCGGCGGCAACGGAACCCTGGTGTGGGCGCAGCAGCGCATTCCCTCCGGCGTTGCCGCCCTGCTGATTGCCACGGTTCCCTTCTGGATCGTTCTTTTAGACTGGCTGTGGCAAAAAGGAAAACGCCCCGGCAGCCGGGTGGTGGGGGGACTTTCGCTTGGATTTGCCGGAATTATCCTGTTACTGGGACAGGGAAAATTGGCCGGCCCCGGGCATATCGATACGCTCGGCGCGGCCGCGGTGCTGTTCGCCGCGCTTTCCTGGGCGATCGGCTCGCTATATTCCCGCCGCGCAAAGTTGCCGGATTCTCCTTTCTTGATTACCGGTATGCAGATGCTCAGCGGCGGCCTGCTCACCCTCCTGGTCGGTTTCGCCAACGGCGAGGGGGCCCGGCTGGAGTGGAGCGCAATTTCGCTGCTCTCTTTTTCTTCCTGGGCATACCTGGTGATTTTCGGGTCCATGGTAGGATTTACCTGCTACATCTGGCTGTTGCGGGTGGCCCCGGCGGAGCGGGTGGCTACGTACGCGTACGTGAATCCCGTGGTGGCAGTGTTTCTCGGCTGGGCCTTCGCCGGGGAATCTTTAACCCCCCAAACCATTCTGGCCAGCGGGGTTATCATCACCGCGGTGGTGTTGATTACCACTCGCCGCCGTCCCGCCCCGGTGAAGGTTCAGGAGGAAGCGAAGCCCCCGGTAATCATCGCCGAGACGGAAAAATGCTTGTAGATTCCTGCGCAACGGAGAATCAAGCCGGCTGGGAGAGATGGGATTGCGGGGAAGCCGGTGTGAACAGTATGAACAGCAGCGCCGCCAGCCAGGCCAGCGCAGCGCCGAAATAAAAGGGCGCGGGAATTCCCAGGTAGCTCCACAGCAGCCCGGCGATAAAACTGGCCAGGAAGGCAATTACCCCGGTAACGGTATAGAACAGCCCTAACACGCTGCCGCGCAGGTTTGCCGGGGTGTTCTCTACAATGTAGGCTTTGCCGACCCCTTCGCTCATGGCCATATAGACGCCGTAAAGCGGGAACAGTATCCATAAATACCCTGCCGCCGGCGCCATTGCAAAGCCGCTGTAAATCATTCCGAAGATCGTAAAAGCAGCGACTAAAATCGGTTTGGCGCCGAAGCGGTCGGCGAGCTTGCCAAACGGGTAAGAAAAAACCGAGTAGGTAAAATTGAAGGCTACATATAGAAACACTGCCTGCGCAGTGGTATAACCCAATGATTGGGCGCGAAGGATCAGGAAGGCGTCGGAGCTGTTGCCCAGCGCGAATATACTGCTGACCAAAAGGAAATGTTTAAACCGGGGATTCAACTGCCGGAAGGAGAGCCGGATCGACTGCCGGGCCGCGGATTGGCGCCGGGGTTCGCGCACGAACGACAGCAAAATTCCCACCCCGATAAAGGCCGGCAGGGCGGCGATCCAGAAAATCAACCGGTAATTTTCCGAATAGAGGTGCAACAGAAGCAGCGCCAGCAAAGGGCCCAGCACCGCCCCGGCGCTGTCCAGCGCACGGTGCAATCCAAAAGAAGCGCCGCGCCGGTTTTCGCCCACGGAATCGGCGATCAGGGCATCCCGGGCGGAGGTTCGCACCCCTTTGCCGAGGCGGTCGATAAATCGCGCTCCTAACACTGTGAACCAGCTTCCCGCGGCGGCCAGGAGCAGCTTCGCGAACGCCGAAAACAGGTAGCCGGAGGCCACGAAGCGCTTGCGATTACCAACCCGGTCAGAGAGCCAGCCGGAAAATACTTTCAGGATGCTGGCGGTAGCCTCGGCGACGCCTTCGATGACCCCCACGACGGCTACCGGTGCACGCAGCACCGTGGTAAGAAAAACAGGGATGAGCGGGTACACCATCTCCGAGGCGACGTCGTTGAACATGCTGACCAGGCCTAAAGAAACCACGTTTCGCCGTCCCGGAGCCGCTTCTGGCGTTCTTTCTTCGTCCCGGATAGATTTTGCAGGCATTTCCGTTTATGAAGAATTCTGAGTGTATAACACCGGCGGGTTATCAGTTGGCTCTTCCCTTCATACTTGCGCCCGGTGCGTCTAAACTTTTCGTCTGAATATAATTCCCCCCTTACCAAAAAACAAACGACGATCCGGTTCCGCATTCCTCTGGCGGATATATTTCGGACGCCTCTTTTTATTTCCGACGATTTTCCCTAAATTTGCATCAACGAATGGCAATGAAAGGTCAGCTATGCCCTATATCTATGGTCGAAACCCGGTGATGGAGGCGTTGTTGCACGGGCAGGCCATCCAGAAGATTTATATCCAGCACGGCGTTCAGGGGGATAAAGTCCGCCAGATTTACCGCCTGGCCCGCCAGCAGCATTTAGCGGTTGCGAACGCGGATCAGAAAAAGTTGCAGCAAATGGTCGGCGACGTAGCCCACCAGGGGGTGGTAGCGCTCATCTCCCCGGTGAGGATTCTGCCCTTCGAGGAACTCCCGGATGCCCCGGGAGAGACCGCACCCCCGGCCTGCATCGTTATTGCCGATCGCATCCAGGATCCCCACAACATGGGAGCGATTATTCGCAGCGCGGAGATTTTCGGGGCAGCGGGGGTCGTGTTTTCCGACCGGGAGAACGTGCCTATTACCGATACGGTGATCAAAGCCTCCGCCGGGGCGGCGCTCCATTGCCCCCTCTACAAAGCCGATAACCTGGCCCGCGCCGCGGAAATCTTGAAAGAAAAAGGATTCTGGATTTACGGCGCTGCGCCGGACGCCCCCCTCTCCCTCTGGGCAACGGATTTCCGGCGCAACTGCGCGGTGATCATCGGCGGGGAAGAAAAGGGCATTCGCCCATTATTGCAAAAGAAATGCGACCTGCTCTTCCGCATTCCCCAGTTGGGGCAAACCCAGTCGCTCAATGCTTCCGTCGCCGCCGG
>WYBG01000371.1 GCA_011526015.1 Deltaproteobacteria bacterium
CGAAGGGGCGAAGGGGCGAAGGATGAAGGGTGAAAAGTGTAAAATGAAAAGGGAATGGGATTTAGCCGTGAGGCGTTTTGCCGGTAGAATGAAGGTGGTGGTTTGCATCCTTCTATGGCTGGTTTTGGGAGCGGGGCCGCTGGCCGCCCAGGAGATTACCCTTACCGCCAGCATCGACCGCAACCCGGTGGGGTTATACGACCAGTTTACTTATACCCTGGAAATCAAGGGCGCTTCCTCCGGGTATTCGGAGCCGAAGCTGCCGGATTTTTCGGATTTCCGCGTCATGGGCGGGCCGAATGTTTCCACCAGCGTGCAAATCGTCAACGGCGCTTACAGCGCCAGTAAAATTTACAGCGTTATCCTGCTGCCCCGTAAAACCGGGGACTTTACCTTCCCGGCGGTTGCGATTTCTTTCAAAGGCAAAAATTACCAGTCTAATCCCATCCAGGTGACGGTGATTCCCCAAAGCGCTGCTCCCGCGCAAGGGGGAGCCGGCGCCGCCCCCGGAGATGCCGTGCAGGCCGCTCCCGACGAGCTTTTTTTGCGCGCGATTCCTTCCCGGCGCAGCGTTTATGTAAACGACCAGGTTACGGTCGTTTACAAACTGTATTTCCGCAATTCCGTGCAGGGATTGGATTATCTCAAACTTCCCGAAACCGTGGGATTCTGGGTAGAAGAGTACGAGATTCCCCAGACCAATATTCCGGTTACCCAGGAAACCGTTAACGGGGTGCGCTACAACGTGGCGGAGATTAAAAGGATGGCCCTGTTCCCTACCAAATCCGGGGAATTGGCCGTTACCCCCATGCAGTTGGCCGTGAATGTGGTAGAACGCCGCCGCCGGCGCGACCCGCTGGGCAGCTTCGATGATTTTTTCAGCGATCCGTTCGGGAGAACGGTGCGAAAAGTGGTCGCCAGCGAACCCCTGGCCTTCAACGTCAAACCCCTGCCCTCCCAGGGAAAACCGGCTAACTTCAGCGGGTTAGTGGGCAATTTTCTGCTGAAAGTAGATGTCGATAAGACCGAAGTGAAAGCGAATGAAGCGATTTCCTACAAAGTGCGTCTGAGCGGCAGCGGGAATCTCAAATCGCTCAGCAAACTTCCCATAGAATTTCCGCCCAGCTTCGAGGTATATGAACCGAAAGTGAATGACGCGGTGAATCGCAGCGGCAGCAGCATGACCGCCTCCCGGGAATTGGAATACGTGTTAATTCCCCGCACCTCCGGGCAGTACCGCATCAAGCCCCTGGAAATTTCCTATTTCGACCCCGCCAGTGAAACCTATAAAACCCTGCAATCCCCGGAGTTCGCTTTATCCGTGGGAGAAGGAAAAGAGCTGCCCGGAATGGCCGGCAGCAGCTATTTGGCGAAATCTGAAGTAAAGCTGTTAGGAAAGGATATCTTCTTCATCAAAGAAGAGAACCTGCGCCTGCAACCCCTGGGATACAAACCTTACCGCACCCCCTGGTTCTGGGCTGCGCTCATTCTGCCGCTCATTTTCCTGGGCCTCGCTTACGGGTATCGCACCCACCAGGAAAAAATGACCACCAACCTGGAATATGCCCGGCAGCGAAAAGCCTACAAACAGGCCGAAAAACGCCTGAAAGGGGCCAGCCATTTTCTGAAGCAACGGATGTTCGGGGAATTTTACGGGGAAGTATCGCGCAGTTTGATCGGATTTGTGGCCGACAAGACCAACCGCCCCGCCGCAGGGATGGTGCGCCAGGACGTGGAAAAACTGCTGGCCAATAAAAACGTGGACGCCGCCCTGGTAGCCGACTACCTCAACTGCCTGGATGAAGCTGATTTCCGCCGCTTTGCCCCGGCGCAGGCCACGGAGGAGGAGGCCAAATCCTTCTATCATCGCGCGGAGGAAATATTGGTGCGGTTGGGGAAATACTTTTAACGCTACTCTTTCAGGATTGCAAAGCTTCAGCTTTGCACGGGTTAGAATGCAGCCCCGGTTCTTTGGACTTGCACCCTAACTCAAAAAATTTCCCTGAACGAGTATAATCATGAGCTGGAGATATGTAAGTGAATTTTCCCGGTTCCCAATACATTCAGACATCCCCCCTGTCCCCCCTTCAAAGGGAGGAATTCCAAAGGGGATGTAAATTTTCCGGTTATTCCGTCATCAAAATCCTTCTGTTGCTAACGCTGATCGCTTTTCGCCTGCCGGGCCAGAGCGGTATGGCGCACTTTTACGAGCAGGGCAACCAGGCCTACCGGGAGGGAAACTACCAGTCGGCGCTGGAGTGGTACGGGAAAATCCTTTCCGCGGGTTTCGAAAGCAGCCAGGTTTATTACAACATCGGCAACTGCTATTACAAATCAGGCTCGGTGGGCCGGGCGATCCTGTTTTACGAAAAAGCGCGCAAACTCAATCCCCGCGACCGGGAAATCCTCTTCAACCTGGAGCTGGCCAATCTCAAAGTGATAGACCGCATCGAAGCGCCGCCGCAGTTTTTCCTCTTCGACTGGTGGGAGGCGGTGAAAACCTATTTTACGGTTTCCCAGTTGACCCGCCTAACGGCAATCCTTTTCGGGGCTGCCATCCTCACCCTGATCGGGTTTCTGTTCTTCCGGGAGCGCCGGGTTATCCTTTCCGCACTGATCGTTTTTTCCGTATTGGCGCTGTTCAGCGCCTATCTTCTGGTGGTAAATGCCCGGGAGGAAACCACCCACATCCGCGGCATCGTGCTGGTTTCTTCCGTGAACGTTCTGAGCGCCCCCAACGAGAACAGCACCGACGTATTTGTGCTCCACGAAGGGGTAAAAGTGACCCTGCAAGAACAGCGCGGCGAATGGGCGCTGATTACCCTGCCGGACGGTAAAAGCGGCTGGATGAAGCGGGAGAATTTGGGGATTATTTGAAGGCGCTGGGAGGGGCAGGTGCGGCGGCAGTTTTCCCCGGCGGTTCGGAAAAATCGTTCAGGATAAATGGAAACAGGGCAATTTAACGCTTTGCCCCAAGCCGGCATTGAATGCCTCATTTAATACCGCATAAAACATCGTTCACGTATCATCCACTCCTTTTTCCATCCCAATCCATTCGTGCGCCCCAAAATGCAAACGCATCGCCGGTGCATCACGGCGGAAGTCTTTCATCATATGTCATGTTTCGACTAAGTTGATCCTGAGTTTACCGAATGGCTCCGCACGAAAGAGAGATGTCACCCTGAGCGGAGTCGAGGGGTGACTGGACTCCGAAATTAGGCAATGAATTATTTCCGCCAAGCTGCCTTAGCTTATTTCCGTACCACCAGTGATTATTTAACCACCCCCCGCGCAGAATTTGCGCCGCAAAGGTGCATTTTTAAACTCAAGAACAGTTCATCTGAGGTTATATCAACTCTAAGAGAAAAAGAGAAAAGAGCTTTATCTTTTTTAAAACAGAGGTTTAACAACGTTATCGTTTCAGCGCTTTCTTGTTTGGCATACAACTTGATTATGGATTATAAAAAATCGTTCAACCTAAATCCCGGGAGTAGTTATGAAATCATTTTCTAATGTGCTTAGCGGATTAAAAAGGTGGGAAAACTTCAAATTTTTCGCCTTTATGATCATTCTTCTGACTTCTATGGCTGCCGCGCAGTGGAACACGCAGAGTCCCGTTCCCACTTATCTCGACGTGCGGGGAGTCGCCGCGCCCACGGCGCAGCGGGTGTTCATTGCCACGGACGACAATTTTTTCGATAACAGCGGGGCGCTCTTCGAGTCCAGCGACGGCGGGACAAGCTGGGTGCAGCGCGGCGTACCCTTTAACCTGTCAGATCCCCTGGACGGCATTTTCTTCTTCGACAGCAACTTAGGCTGGACCTTCGGCAATTTCAACTACCGCACCACCGACGGGGGTACCACCTGGGAAGAGCTTCCCTTCCTCGGTTCGACCTATTTTATGAAGTTCTACAGCGCAAATTTCGGCCTTGCGACCGGGAACTTCGAGCGACACGTGAGCCGCGACGGGGGACTTTCCTGGGAACCCTCTCCTAATGGCATATTCGCTTTCGATTTCGCCGATAACCAGATCGGTCTTGGCGTAGCCGACAGCGCACTTTACCGGACAACCGACGGCGGAACCACGTTTACCCTCGTGCACAGCGGCGCCGCACAGGCGGCGGCGTTTCTCTCGAATAGCGTGGCCGTTGGCATCGTCGATAACAGTTTCGTGCGCTCCACCGACGGCGGCGTTGCCTGGGCTACCGGCGCTGCTGCCGACGGTAGAAGCCGCCTGACGGCCATTTCCGCGGACGTCGCCCTGGCGTGGGGGCGGACCGGCAGCTTCCCGAATTACGACGACCGCGTTTTCCGCTCCGCCGACGGCGGCCAGACCTGGGCGGACCTCGGCGAGGTGATGCCGGCGGGCGTCTTTGCTTTTACCGTAGTTGACCCACAGAGCGTGGTCGCCTCCGATCTGGAGGGAAATATGTTCCGCTCCGCGGACGCGGGGCAGAGCTGGGCGCAAACGTTTGCCTCGCCCGGCCCGCTGCCAAGCTTCTTCAGCAGCGCGGTTCCCGTCTTCGCCGATTCCCAAACCGGCTATTTCGGCTACGGGGCCGGGTTTATCATCAAAACGACCGATGGCGGCGCCTCCTGGTCGCAGATCTCCAGCGGCACTGGTCAGTCTCTCAATGACATCGACCGCTTCCCGAACGGCGACCTGATTGCAGTCGGCGATAACGGAACCCTCCTGAGCAGCGACGGCGCTTCACCATGGGTTATTCACCAGGCATTCACAACCCTCGATCTGGCGGCGGTGCAGGTGATCAGCCAACAGGAGGTTGTGGTGGTGGACCGGGACGGCCGCGTGTATAGCAGCGCCGACGGCGGCGCAACCTGGCTGGCCGCTCCCGCGACGCCGCCCAATCTCGACGCCGAGGATCTGCGCTTCACAGACCTCCTGAACGGCTGGGTGACCGGCGGGGGCGGCATCGGCAACGCCCTGCTCCACACCACCGACGGGGGCGCCACCTGGACGGGGACGCCGGGCTTCGGCGGGCTTTACGTCGCGGTTGATTTCGAGGGACAAAACGGCTGGGCGGCGAATGTCGGGGGGATTTTTTACCGCAGCACCGACGATGGCGCGACCTGGACAGAGGGAGAACTCCCCTGGTTTCCGTTTCAAATCAGCGACATGGATTTCTTCGACGTGAGCACCGGCTACGCGGTGGGCTGGTGGGGCTACGCCGCCCGCAGCGACGATGGCGGCGCAACCTGGGAGGTGCTGCCGACGCCCAACCAGGATGACCATTTTACCGACATCTACCTGGTCGGCGCCAATGAATTGTGGCTGAGCACCAGCGCCGGCGTCGCCTATTACTCGGCCACGGGAGGCCAGAGCTGGGCTATTCTGGACATCGGTTCCGCGGGTTTCGGCAGCTTTTCCGCCATCGCGGCCAACCCGGCCGGCGACGCCTGGACCGTGGGTTTCCAGGGATACATCGAGCACTTCACAGGCCCGCCGCCCCCGCCGCTCAACCGCCCGCCCGATGCCTCTTTCGAGTTCGTCGCTACCGGGCTGACGGTGGACTTCACCGATACCAGCAGCGATCCGGACGGATTCATCGTGAGCTGGTCCTGGGATTTCGGCGATGGCTCCGGCTCGACGCAGCAGCACCCATCGCATACTTATACCGAGGCCAACACCTACATCGCGCGCCTGACCGTTACGGACGACGACGGCGACAGCAGCACTACCGGCCGTATCGTTACCGTGCAGCCCCTTCCGGGAGGCACCTTCGGCGATTTCACCGAAGTGACGCCGCTCGATTCGCTCTTTGTGACGCCACAGGATGAAGATTTCTGGGTGATTACCACCGCCCCGGCGGATTACGACGGCGACGGCGACCTCGACATCGCGGTTCTCGGCTACTACGTGGTTTACAACCAGAGCGTGGAGGATCGCCTGGTTTTGATCACCAACGAAGGCCCGGCCGGGCCGGGGGAATGGGAATTCAGTTACACCGACGTGCCGCTCGGCGGGCTAAGCGCCGGGGCCTCGGACCTCGCCTGGGGCGACTTGGACGGCGACGGCGACCAGGACCTCGCGGTCGGAAGCGACGGCGAGACTGTGATTTACCGCAACGACGCCGGCGCGCTGGCGCTGATCGACGCCGACCTGCCGGGGTACTGGGAGGACAACGACCAGGCCGATTTCGATCTGCGCTCCATCACCTGGGCGGATTACGACAACGACGGCGACCTCGATCTCCTGCTGCCCTCGGTTTTTGACCCGGGCACGTTCTCTTACCGCACCGCCTTGATGCGCAACGACGGCCCCGACGGTACCGGCGGCTGGATATTTACCGAGACCGATTCGGTTTTCGCGCCAACCACTCACGCGCAGAGCGCCTGGGCGGACTTTGACGGCGACCAGGATCTCGATCTGTTGCTCGTCAACATCGCGCCGCTGACCGATGACGGTTTCATCCGCCGCTACCGCAACGACGGCAACGGGGTCTTCACCGGCGAGGACATTCTCGGCGCCCTGACTGTTGAGCACGGAGAGGCGCAATGGGGTGACTTCGACGGCGACGGCGACCTCGACATCCTGGTGGCCGGCAACATCAAGGAGATCGACGGCACTTACACTCACATGGCGCTTCGTATCTACCGTAACGACGCTGAGAACTACGTGCCGGTGGAAGTCATCGATTGCATTCCCTGCCAGGGTTGGTTCGACCTCACCGCCGCCACCTGGGCGGATTATGAAAACGACGGGGACATGGACATCCTGCTGGCCGGCACCTACAACTCCGGCTCGCAGATCGAAGGCCGGGCCTGGATCTACACCAACACTGACGGTATTTTTGCCGCAGATTCCGCCAGCGGGCTGCCGGCGCCGCGGGCCAGCGGTGACCGCGGGGGCACCTTCTCATGGCTCGACATCGACGGCGAGGGCGATCTTGATTACTTCATCGCCGGACAGTATTTTGTTCCCGGCGGAAATGGCCTGGTCGAGGCGCAGATGCACATCTATCGCAACGACAAACCGGGACAGAATGACTCTCCATCGGTCCCCTCAGGTCTGAACGCTGCTGTACAAGCCGGCGGTACGGTTCTACTGTCCTGGATCCCGGCCAACGACGATCACACCCCGGGCGCCGCGCTCACCTACGATCTCGACCTCTTCCGTAACGGCGTCCCGCTTGAAATCCCCCGCCGCCTCCCGCAGCCGGGCAACGTCAGCGCTGTAACGGAATGGCTGCTAACCGGGCTGCCGGACGGCCAGTACGATTGGACCCTGCGCGCGGTGGACGCCTCCTACAGCGGCGGCCCACTTGCCGCGGGCGAGTTCACCGTCGGCGGTCCGCTGGCGGTGGAACCGGGCGACAATCTGCCTCGCGAATATGCTTTCGAGGAGAACTATCCGAATCCTTTCAACCCGGCGACGACCTTCCGTTTTGCGCTTCCGGAGCGGGCGCACGTGGAGCTGGCGGTTTACAATTTGAATGGGCAGTTAGTTACCCGGTTGGTGGACGAGAGCCGCCCGGCAGGAGTTCACGAGCTTCTTTGGGAGGCGCGCGGCCTTCCCAGCGGCACTTACTTCGTTCGCATGTCGGCGGGCGCGTTCACCAGAACCCGGAAAGTCACGCTGCTGAAGTAAGACGCATCCCCGGAATTGCCGAGATAGGCAACCTCGTATTCAGGCTGCGACCCGCGTAGAGCTATCTGCGCGGGTCGCGGTGGACGCATGACAAATTGCATATTTTTGGAGTACTGCTCACTGAAGTGAGGCAATCTGAAGCGAAATATACTTTGCGCGGGAATAAATGAGACTTTTGAAACTCTTTTGGCAGAGCTATATTTTTGTTTTTCGGGATCAAGCAAAGGAGTTTCAAATGATGGAAATCGACTTTATAACAGAAGCGATCGAGGATCTGTATTATTGGCGATATCATCATCCGCGCCCGCGGGTGCAACTGAAGATGGAGGTGCTCTACTTGAAGAGTCAAGGCGTGGCGTTGGAGGAAATTCTGCGCTTGTGCTGGATTAGCAAGGCGAGTTTTTATCGTTACCTGGGGGAGTATCAAGAAGGCGGTATAGAGAAACTCAAGGAGCTCAACTTTCACTGCCCGGAGAGTGAACTCTCTGAACATCGCAGCAGGATTGAAGATTATTTTCGCAAGCATCCTTTTGCGACTATTGCAGAAGCCTGCACCCGAATCGAAGAACTTACCGGGATCAAACGCGGTTTGACTCAGGTACGGAAGTTCTTGAAGTCTCTGGGAATGAAACCTCTTAAAGTTGGCCAGATTCCAGGCAAAGCAGATATTGAAGAACAAGAACAATTTAAGACCCAGAAGCTCGAACCCCGCTTGCAGCAAGCGAAGGCTGGCAAACGGTTGGTCTTGTTTATGGATGCAGCCCATTTTGTATTTGCTCCCTTTCTGGAGATAGTCTGGTGCTTTGAACGCTTATTTGTCAAGGCCCCTTCCGGGCGTCAGCGGCTCAACGTATTGGCGGCATTGAACGCGATCACCAAAGAGGTGTTCACGGTCAAAAATCTGACTTATATCACCGCCGAGACGGTCTGTGACTTACTGAGAATGTTAGCAGTTGCATACCCAGCAATGCCTATCACTATCATTCTCGACAATGCCCGTTACCAGAGATGTGCATTGGTAGAAAGCCTGGCAAAAAATCTGGGCATCGAATTGTTATATTTACCCCCCTACTCACCCAATTTGAATCTGATAGAGCGATTCTGGAAATTCATCAAGAAAAAGTGTCTCTATTCCAAATATTATGATAACCAACATAGCTTCCAGCAGGCAATCCTGGAATGTATTGAACAGGCTCCCACCCAATATCGAGAGGAGTTAGAAAGTTTATTAACCCTGAAGTTTCAAACCTTCAAAGCCGCCCCGGTGATCGGGGAAGAATCAACCCTATGTCGGTTCCCAATAACAAAACAGAAACAAATAAAAGTCTCATCTAATGCCGCGTAAAGTATAGTTTGATAATTTTAAAACCCTCGCACGATATTCCTTTTAGGATTAAAACCATAATTCCTGATGATTAAAGAATCCGTGTATTCCCAAAGACACTCAGCGCCGGGACCTTCGGTTATGGTTTTGAAGGCTTGGTGAAATGTTGAATCAATTGGTAAATCAACTGATGCAAAAGAATATTTTAGATGAATATTTCTGATTATACCGTTTTCTGTTGGTTGTCTGGATTGTCTCGGTTTTTTGTTGAACTCCTTCGGAGTTCTGAGCAGTCAGGGTAGATTGATTTGACTACAAATGTCTAATCCCTCCGGGATTGCAG
>WYBG01000372.1 GCA_011526015.1 Deltaproteobacteria bacterium
TCTCCCACATGGCGCCAAATGTAGCGTCGGTGCCGCAATACAGCCCGTTAAGGTATCCCGGCGGTAAAACCTGGCTTTACCCATTTGCAAAAAAATGGCTATCGAATCAGAAGAATAAGACATTGATCGAATTATTTGCCGGCGGCGCCAGTGTCGGATTGGCAGCCGCTATTGAAGGTTGGGTTAAGGAAGTAATATTAGTAGAAAAAGATGAATATGTGGCATCACTTTGGCAAACGATAATAAATGATAACGCCGAATGGCTGGCGAATAAAATCCTCGAATTTGATTTTACGGAAGAAAATATTGACAAGGTATTAGCTGACAGAAATGAAAGTATCCGTGATAGAGCTTTTGCTTTAATACTTAACAACCGGATTAGCAGAGGCGGAATTTTAGCTCATGGAGCCGGAAGAATTAAACATGGTGAAAATGGCAAAGGCCTAAAGTCAAGGTGGTATCCTAAAACTTTGCAGCAGAGAATATTAAAAATCGCTCAATACAGGGAACGATTGAGAATTGTTCAAACAGATGCTTTTGAAATAATTGATAAATATCTCGATGATGGCAATGTGTTATTTTTCATCGATCCACCCTACACCGTTGCCGGCAGAAGGCTCTATACTTATTCGGAAATCGATCATGAATTTCTATTTGCAAAATTAAAGAACTCTAATAGCGGCTTTTTGATGACTTATGACGATACGGAAGAGATCGAAAATTATGCGGCAAAGTATGGTTTTGAGTTTGAAAGGATTCTAATGAAAACCACACACCACATTAAGAAGTATGAGTTGTTGATAAGTTCTAATTTGTTATGGCTCTAAGATGCAGAGAAAATCTGGTGAAGACCCACACCCCCCAACAAAAATTCCGCGCCCTCCTCAGGCAAATCTTCCAATTCGAACACGAAGAACTGGATTTCGGCATTTACCGCATCATCAATCACAATAAGGAGCGGCTGCACCGCTTTGTGGAGAGCGATTTGCTGGCGCAGGGCGCAGAGCGTGAAGCGCAGAGCGTAGAGCGTAGAGCGTATGGCGCAAAGCGTAAGGGGCGGGGAGAAAAAAACGCTGCGGAAACGCTGGAAGCGGAGGTTTATAACCTCCTCATCCGCTTCTTCTCCCGCTACTACCAGGAGGGCGATTTCATCCCCCGGCGGCGGCTGGGAATGCCCGAGACATACGCCATTCCCTATAACGGCGAAGCGCTGACCTTTTACTGGGTGAATAAGGAACAGTATTACGTCAAATCCAGCGAGTTTTTCAGCAAATACCGCTTCCAGGCCGGGGATACTGCGGTGCAGTTCCGCATCGTGAAGGCGGAGACCGAGAAGGGGAACGCCAAGGCGCACCAGAAGAAATATTTCCTGCCCGGCGCCCCGGCTTTCCGGCACGATCCCGGCCAGCTGAGCTTCTTTTTCGAGTACCGCGCCCCGGTCGAGGCCGACCGGCGGCAATTCGGCGGCGGCGGGCTGCGGCAGACAAAAATCAACCAGCAGGTTCTCGAAGCTCTGGGCAACGAAGCCCTGCCCGGCTCTCCCCTGAAAAGTTTCCTGGAAAATCCCGACCGCCGCACCCTCCTGGAAACGCACCTGGGCCGCTTCACCCGCCGCCAGAACCGGGATTATTTCATTCACAGAGACCTGCAAGGATTTCTGGAACGGGAGCTGGATTTTTTTCTGAAAAACGAAGTGGTCAAACTCGATGTACTCGACCGCGGGGATGATCCGGCGCTCTCGCAAACCCTGCAAAAGGCCCGGTTGATCCGCGAGGTCGCCGGTAAAATCATCGCCATACTGGTGCAGGTGGAGGAGTTTCAAAAGAAGCTCTGGGAAAAGAAGAGTTTCGTGTTGAGCAGCGAGTACGTCATCACCCTCTCCAAAATCCGGGAGATTGCAGGAGAACCGTTTTTGGACGCAATCATCCCGGAAATCCTCACCAACCGCGGCCAGCTGGCGGAGTGGAAGCAACTGCACAAATTTCAGCTCACCATCGGGGAGATGCAATCATCTTTGTTCCCCCTGAACGAGTTGAAGTGGCAGCACCTGCCCCTGGATACCGCCCACTTCGGGGAAGATTTCAAGCATCGCCTGCTGAACGCCCTCAGCGCCGGGGGCCAACTGGACGAACGCCTCGACGGGGTGCTGCTGCACAGCGATAACTGGCAGGCGCTCAACCTGCTGCGCGACAGCTTCGCCGGGAAAGTGCAAACCGTCTATATCGACCCGCCCTTCAACAAAGAGCAGGAGGCGGACTATTTCTACAAGGTCGGCTACAAAGATTCCACCTGGAACACCCTGCTGGAGAACCGCATTCGCGCCGCCAGACCGCTCATCGGCGAAAGGGGCTGCATGTTCGTGCGCTGCGATTACAACGGGAGCATGTACGTGCGGCTGCTGTTGGATGAACTCTTCGGGCGGGAGAATTTCCGCAACGAAATCGTCATCAACCGCACCCGCGCCCGGCAAACCGTGGATAAACAGTTCGCCATCCAGACCGAGAGCCTGTTTTTGTATTCCCAAACCGAAAAATTCTCTCCCCGGCTCATCGAACGCCCCACCGCCCCGCGCTGGTTTCACCTGCTCCATTTTCCCCGCAAAGACGAGCGCCCCCGCACGGTGCTGGGCAGGGTGTTTTACCCGCCCCCCAACCGCCGCTGGGCGCTCTCCCAGGAAAAAATCGACGCCCTGGCAGAGCGGGGGAAGATTCGCATCAATGAAAATCTGGCCTACCGGGATTTCCGGGGGGAGGAAATCGCCGGAATGCCGGAAATCCTCTACGATTCCGAAACCGTGGGCAACGAGTGGCTGGATATTGCCGGCTACGCCCAGCGCCACCACTTTCCCACGGAAAACGCGGAAGCGCTGCTGCAGCGGGTCATCGAGAGCACCTCCCAACCGGGGGAATGGGTGATGGATTTCTTCGTCGGTTCCGGCACTGCCGTCGCCATGGCCCATAAAATGGGGCGCAAGTGGATTGGGGTCGAGTTAGGGGAGCATTTCCACAGCGTCATCCTCCCGCGCATGAAAAAGACGCTCTTCGGCGATAAACCGGGGATTTCCCGGGAAATCGGCTGGCAGGGCGGAGGCTTTTTCAAATACCACACCTTAGAGCAGTTCGATGACGCCCTGGAAAACCTGCGCTTTCAGGATACGCCCCCGCCGCCCAACAAGGTTGATGATCATTTCGTTCGCTACCTGTTGAATTACCAGGCTTCCGGCAGCGCGGCTTTATTAGACGTCTCCCAATTCCGCGATCCCTTCAACTATCGCCTGAAAATCCTCCACAACTCCCGCCAGCAGGATGGCCGGGTGGATTTGCCGGAAACTTTTAACTATTTGCTGGGGCTTTCCGTGAAGCGGCTGCTCTATACCGAACACCGCGGCAATCGGTACGCCTTCATATTCGGAGAGGGGGGAGGGGAGAGGGTCGCCGTGGTCTGGCGCACCACCGGCAACCTGAATTACCGGGCCGACCGGGAATTCATCGAGCAAAACATTGCTGAATTTGCCCCGCAGAAGCTCTACGCCAACGGCGATTGCGCGGTGGAAGGCTGCATCAACATCGAAAGAGAGTTGCGGGGGCGGATGATGGAAGGGAGCCGAGTTCGTTTACTCTCCGGGCTAATCTAAGACTCTTTACCATGCACTTTTTAAGAATGAAGCCGCTTTACCGGATTTGTCATGCCCGAATGCTACCCGCTTAAAACATGCGGGCACAGTTTAATCGGGCATCCATAAGAGTTGGTAAGGTGGATTCCCGCTAAAGCTTGTCCCCGCAGGTATTAAGCGGGGAACATGCGGGAATGACACCTTCCCTATAATTTCTACCATTTCCAGTAATTTGGTACACATTCAAATCTATTTGCCATGCCTTTCCACCGGTATGGAAATATCATTGGGGGAAACGCTTGTGGGGACCAGCGCCTTGTAGAAAAAGGTCCTGTCTTCCGGGTCGCTCTCGAAACCCATTTTTTGCAAATATTCCCGGTGCGCTTTCACCCGGCTGCGGGCGATGAAGGTATGGATTCCCCGCGCTTGCAGGGTTTCCGCCTGGGCAGCGTAGAGGAAACGGGCGTTTTTGAGGTCGCGGTACTCCGGGCGAACGTAATCGAGATGAATTTCCGCGACGCCCCCCGGCTGCGGTTCATAGATGAACAGGCCCACCGGAACCAGGTTGCGCAGGATAAACACACATTGGGAGGAGCGAATCTTGTCGCGAGTGAATTCCGGGAAGAATCGCGCGATGTCGGCCTGATAGAACTCCAGGAACTTGTTCAGGAATAAATAGCTGCCTTCCGGCACCTCCGCCAGGGTGAAATAGTCTTTCCGGCGGGACATTTGCGCCAGGTAATAAATATCCACCAGGGTGATAAAGGAGTTGAGCGCCAACACCGGGTAGGCGCTAACCAGGAATCCGTAGCATGCAAAAGTGGCGGCGCCGAACAGGTTGATCCAGCGCAGCCGCCAGATGTTGTTCATGGTAATGGAAAGCGCAATCAGCACGGTTCCGGTGTAGCCGATGATATTTATCCAGGACATGATATACCGGGAATCGTTTGGGATTTTATTGGTTTGATACTCGATGCTGGATATTCGATTCTGGATGCTCGATACTCGATGCTGGATAATTGATGCGCGATTGTTGGATGCCCGCCTTTCTCAGGCCCGCTCATCCCCCGGGGGGAGCATCCGGCATCGAACATCGAGTATCGAGCATCCAGCATCGAGCATCCAGCATCGAGCATCCAGCATCCAGCATCGAGCATCCAGCATCGAGCATCGAGTATCGAGCATCCAGCATCGAGCATCGAGTATCGAGCATCCAGCACGGTTACGGCTGCGGTTTTTCCCCGACCAGCACTGCCGGAACCGTTTTTTCAGGTGACCCAACCTCTGCCGGCGTCTCTTCCGCGAGTTTGGTCTGCCGGGTAAATTTAGCCAGCAAGGTGTACACCACCGGCACCAGCACTAAGGTCAAAAAGGTAGAGAAGAGCATTCCCCCCACCACCGCCATACCCAGCGGCCGCCGCGACTCTGCCCCGGCTCCGAAACCGATGGCAATCGGCAAAACCCCGAAAATAGTTGCAAAAGAGGTCATCAGGATCGGGCGCAGGCGAATGACCGCGGCTTCTACTACCGCTTCGACGACGGTTTGCCCGCGCGCCCGCAACTGATTGGCAAACTCCACGATCAGGATGGAGTTTTTGGTGACCAGGCCCACCAGCATAATCAGCCCGATCTGGGAGTAGATATTCAGGCTCTGCCCGAACATCAACAACGTCAGCAGCGCCCCGAATACCGCCAGCGGCACCGAGAGCAGAATGGTAAGGGGGTGCACGAAGCTTTCGAACTGCGCGGAGAGCACCAGGTAAATGAAAATGATCGCCAGCAGGAACATGAAATAGAGGCTGGAACTGGAGGTTTTGTATTCCAGCGACTGCCCGGCGTACTCCCGCTTGATGCCGGTGGGCAGTTTTTCGTTTTTGATGCGGTCCAGGTCATCCAGCGCCTGCCCTAAGCTTACCCCCGGCACCAGGCTGGCCGAGACGGTCGCGGAGCGAACCCGGTTGTAGTGGTTCAGCTCTTTGGGGGCCACGGTTTCCTGAACCTTCACCACGTTGGCAAGCTGCACCAGCCCTCCGCCCCCGCGAATGTAGATTTCCTGGATGGCGTCGGGAGTGGCGCGGGCGGAAGATTTCATCTGCAAAATCACGTCGTACTGTTTGGCCCCGCGCTTGAAGTTGGTCACCGCTCGCCCGCCTAAAAAGGTTTCCAGGGTGGAACCGATGTCGGTTACGGAAACTCCCAGCCCGGCGGCGCGTTCGCGGTCGATGGAGATATCCAACTGCGGTTTATTGAGCCGCAAATCACTGTCGAGGTTGATCAGGTACCCCAGCCGCGACGCTTCCCCCATCATCATCCCCACCGCCTGGTTCAGCTCCTCATAGCTTTCTCCTTGAAGCACGTACTCCACCGGCTTGGAGCTGAAGCGCCCCCCCAGGCTGGGGGGATTGACCACGAACGCCAGCACCCCGGGGATAGTGATCAGTTGGGGAAACAGTTCCTGCACGATCTGTTGTTGAGATTTTTCCCGCTCGTGGTGGGATTTGAGACCCAAAAACAGGAACCCGTTGGTTACCTGCCCGGGTCCTCCGAAACCCAGGCCGGTGGCGGTGAACAGGGAACGCCGTTCCGGCAGCCGCAACAAGCGGTTTTCGATCTCCCGCATGTAACGGTCGGTGTACTCTAAGGTCGCGCCTTCCGGGGCGATGACGATCCCGAAAGCCACCCCGCGGTCCTCCGTGGGGGCCAGCTCGCTGGGCAAAAATTTGAACAGCCCATAACTGAGGATGACCAGAAGCAGCGCGGAAATCAGCATCAGGACGCGGCGGCGAATCGCAAAGCGCAGAATTTTTTCATAAACGCGGTTGAGGAACTCGAAAAATGCATCGAATGAGCGGGAAGCCCAGCCGCTGCCGGCGTGGTGCAGGGGCTTCAGGATTTTGGAAGAGAGCATGGGGGTGAGGCTGAGGGCCACGAAGCCGGAGATCAATACCGCCACCGCCACGGTCATGCCGAACTCGTTGAACAGCCGTCCCACCGTTCCGGTGAGGAACGCCAGGGGCACGAACACCGCCACCAGGGAGATGGTGGTGGCAATTACTGCAAAACCGATCTCCTTGCTGCCGTCGAGGGCCGCCTGCCAGCGGCTTTTGCCCATTTCCATGTGCCGGTACACGTTTTCCAGCACCACGATGGCGTCGTCCACCACCAGCCCGATGGCCAGCACCATGGCCAGCAGGGTGAGGATGTTGATGGTAAACCCTGCAAAGTAAGCAAACGCCAGCGCCCCGATGATGGAAATGGGGATCGCCAGGGTGGGAATGGTGGTGGCCCGGAAACTTTTCAAAAACGCCAATACTACCAGCACCACCAGGCACATGGCGATGATGATGGTTTCTACCACTTCATTGATGGATTCTTTGATGAATACGGAAGAGTCATAAGCCACGTCCAATTTCATCCCTTCCGGCAGCAGTTCGAGCAGTTCCGGCAATGCCGCACGCACCTGGTCGGCCACGTCCACGGTGCTGGCGTTGGATTGCTTGACGATGCCCAGCCCCACCGCCGGCTGCCCGTTGAAGCGCGCCGTACTGCGCTCATCCTCCGCGCCCACCTCCACCTCGGCGACGTCGCGCAGGCGCACCAGGTCGTTCTCCTGTTGGGAAACAATAACCGCTCCGAATTCCTCCGGGGAGGAAAGCTCACCGCGGGTGCGCACCGAGAATTCCCGTTCCTTGCCTTCCACCCGCCCGCCGGGAATCTCGGCGTTTTCCCGGCGGATGGCGGCTTCCACGTCCTGGGTGGTCAGCCCATGGGCGGCCATGCGCAGGGGATCCAGCCAGACCCTCATGGCGTAACGGCGCTCCCCGCCGATGATCACCGAGCCGACCCCGGGAAGGCGTTGGATCCTTTCTTTCAAGATGCGGTCGGCGATATCGCTCAACTGTAGGCCGTTGTGGCGCTCGCTGGAAAGCGCCAGCCAGACAATCGGCTGGGCGTCGGCGTCCACTTTGGAGATGATGGGATCCTCGATTTCCCGGGGAAGCCGCCCGCGAATCCGGGAAACCCGGTCGCGCACGTCGTTGGCGGATTCATCCACGTTGCGATTCAGCTCGAACTCGATGGTAATCACCGATCCTTGTTCCCGGCTGGAAGAGGTCAGGGTTTTCACCCCTTCCAGGGTGGCAAACTGCTCTTCCAGAATATTGGTGATCTCGGTTTCCACCACGCTGGGGCTGGCCCCGCGATACAGGGTGATAACGGAGATGATCGGCGGATCGATATCCGGGTACTCCCGCACCGGCAGCCGGGTAAAGGCGATGATCCCGAAGAGGAGGATCGCCAGGCTCATCACCGTGGCAAATACCGGCCGTTCTATGGAAATGCTGCTGAGTTTCATGGAGTTTTTCCCTTAACTATTTGGCATTGCATTTAATTTTCTTCCAATTCTCTGCCATTTTGATATTCGCTTACATCGTAGTCTTCTTCGTTGTAGTTGAATTCGACTTTGCTCTGTGTAATGATTTCGCTAAGTATATCGTTCAAAAAGCCCTGGTCAATTGCAGATCGAAATTTGAGAAGCAATTCAGAGATGTTGATGATCTCTTCAATACAAGACATATAGCGCAAAACAATAGTTTTGATAGAATATTGCCTTTCTGCTTGTTCCCGAATTTTATGGCGAATAGTGTCGATGGGGTCGGATGACTTGACGACAAATGTTATCGGATACTTTTCAATTTTGTCAATGTCTAAGAAGTACTTGTTTACATCGACGGTTTCGGTAACCTGGAAGAAGCGTCCCAATGGTTTCATCACGAAGTCAATCCCACCATCGTTTGCATTGGTCCTTCCTGTTTTGAACAGCTTGAGATTGTCTTCCTGAATCTCGTCCGGATCAAAACCCCAATACAATTTTTGATTGTGGTAATAATACTTGAGGATACTATAGCTGACGATTTCAAAGATGCGTGCATCAACAGTTGGCTCAAGAAGTTTGGTGATAAACTCGATAAGCTCTTGCTCCTTGAATTTCTCCGCACCTTCACAAAATTGGATAAAGCGGTCAAAGGCTCTTTTCTTTGCCTCCACATAAGCGTCAATTATTTGAATGACCGATTCTGACAGGTCATATCGCTTCGAGCCAAAAGTTAATCGCAGAAGGTTTTGGTTGAACCAATAGCGGTTGGTGTTGAGATCGCGAAGAATGGGGATAAATTCACAGGTTGGGAAGAACTTTTTGAACTCCTCATTCATCCGGTGGTTAAGCGCATGATTTTGCAGCTTCTGACCAAATGGGAGTTCTCTTTGCCTCTTGAAAAGCAAAGAGAATACCGCGCCCTCATAGTTTTTGTAATTCCCGGACTTGTGGAAACCTTTTGCAATATAGTCCTCGGTCAAAACATAGATGGCGTAAAGATTGGCAAAACTTCCTCGTGATTTCGAGCCTTTGTTTGCCGACCTGGTCTTGATGTTGAGATATTGGATGAGTTCGCTCTTCGAAAAAATTTTTTCCGCTGCCCTGGGAAAATTCTTCTCTAAGATGGTTTTGATCGTTTTTGTGAACTCGTGTTCCATTGAGCCTTCTTTTCAAATAAAGAAAGAGTAGTTTGATTGTCGTCGATTGGCGGTTCATAGGTTTTGTGCTCCTTCCGAAGCGGCTCACCGTTGAACTCCGTGGCAATCTGCAAGCGGCGCAAACCAATCTTGATATACTCCTCGTTTATTTCTATTCCAATCGATTTTCGCTTAAGTTTTTTGGCAACGTAGGAGGTAGTGAACGTTCCACAAAATGGATCAAGCACAAGATCTCCCTCGTTGCTGCTTGCCTTCACAATCCTTTCCAGCAAGGCCACCGGTTTTTGGGTTGGGTGATTTTCGTACTCAACCATCCGATACCGCACCCGGGGAATTTCCCACACGTTTCCCGGAACTTTCTTGGAGTTATACACCTTCGGAACCGGTTTTCTGTAATCAATCAATTTGCGTACAGCGCCTGTCCTGGCCTGAACGAGAATGTCGTCTGCATTGAAGGTATAGTGATTCTCATCCTTGACGCAGTGAAGAATCGGTTCATACAAAGAACCAAAGTATTTACGCGCCTGAACGCTTGAACTGTCGTAGTACCAAATAATTCGAGAAAGGATGGTTAGCTTGTCCCTCAGGAAAAGATCGAAGTACGGCATATTTTGCGTCGCTGCCATTACGTACATCGTTCCAGCGGGCTTAAGCTTGTTTGTACACATTTCCAGCCAGCTGTAACACCAGTTTCTATATGCGCTATCGGATTCCCAGCAATCAGGCAGGTTAACGAATTTCTTCCCGATGTTATACGGAGGATCGGCAAAGATGAGATCAACGGAGCTATCTTCGATGGTTTCGAGAACTTCGATAGCGTCGCCCCATATTATCTTGTGGTCATTCTTCTCAAATTTTTTCATAAGGCTCCAAAGCCAGTGAGCATTGCCGTTCAACCGCATGCCTTGTTTTTAATGTACGATTTGGCAAGCCCGAAAGCAAATTGAACATCGGTCGGTACCAGTCTCATCTCACGGAATTTGCTTTTCATTGTTAGTTGGCACCGCGTTTTGCGTAGTTATCGGCGTAACCTTCGCCCCCTCAAAAAGTTTTTGATGCCCGGCGCGAACCACTTGCATTCCCGGCTCCAACCCCTGCAATACTTCCACCACGTTGGACAACCGGGTTCCCAGGGTGAGCGGGGCGCGCACCACCGTGCTATCCGGTTTGATGACGAAAACAAAGGACTGGTCGCCGCTGGCGAAAATCGCTTCATTGGGGATGGTAATGGCATTCTCCCGCCCGCCCAGAACCGCGGAGACGTTGGCGGACATGCCGGAGCGGAATTTTCCCCCGGGATTGGACACCCGCGCCACGATGCGGGCGCTGCGGGTGGCGGGGTCGAGCACCGGTTCGATGACGATGATCTTGCCTTTCAATTCATATCCCGGGTATGCCGTGGTAGAGACGGTTACTTCCGCGTCGCGGTTCAGGCGGGATAGAAAGCGCTCCGGGGCGGAGAAATTCACCCGGATTTCTTCGATATTGGCCAGTTCGGTGATGGCCTGCCCGGCGCGCATGAAGGCGCCCACGCTCACCCGCCGCGCCCCGATCATGCCGTCGAACGGCGCCACTACCCGGGTTTTGGCGTGGCGGGCTTTCGCCACGGCCAGGTTGGCCTCGGCCACTTTCAGCAGGGCGGCGGCGTCGTCGAGGTCCTGGGGCGCGCCGGCCTTTTGATCCACAATCTCCTTGATGCGCTTATAAGTCGCCTGGCTCTGCCCCAGCAATGCCTCGGCGCGGGCTACTTCCGCGGCGAGCTGGGAATCATCCAATTGGGCAATCAATCCCCCGCGCTTGATGGCGCTTCCCTCCTGGAAGGGAAGTTTGACCACCGCGGCGTCGATCTCCGAGACCACGGTAATCGCCTCCACCGCTTCGATGGTGCCCACCGCCTCGAACTTGTCCTCTACCTTTTGCATCGCCACCGCGGCGACTTCTACCGGCATGGGCGGCATAGAGAATCCGCCCCGGCGGCCCTGCTGGCCTTCGTTTTTGGAGCAGCCGGCCGAGAGAAAGGCGAGAATGAGTATGGAAACGGCGAGGAGAATGAAACGGAGAAGGGGTGAAGGGGAGAAACGGAGACTGCTCCGTTTCTCCGTTTCTCCGTTTCCCCGGTTCTCTCTTTCTCCGTTTCCCCGGTTCTCCCTTTCTCCGTTTCTCCGGTTCTCGGCATTGAAAGGTGAAATGGTCGCGTGATGAGTCGCTTCTTTTTTTATGAACATAGAACGGTCTCCGTCAATTTTGAGGTAGGGCGGGATACCCGCCGGATGTCAGTTGCCGCATGGTTGCGGCAGCCTTGGCGGTGCGCACCAGCGCCTGGGAGTAGCGCTGCTGGGCGAGGGCAAAATCTTCTCCCAGCCGCACCAGCTCAAAGGCGGTGCTGCGGCCGTTGGAAAATTCGATCAAACCGATGCGCACCTGCTCCTGGGCGGCATCCACGCCCTCCCGGGCCACTTCCAGCCGGCGCTTTCCATTATACAGCTCCCGGTAAGTGCTGCGAACCTGTTCTTCCAGGGTGCGCGCCTGGTCGATGTAGCGCTGTTCCGCGCGAATCACTTCCGCTTTCAAGCGGTCTTTTTCGCCCAGCCCGCTGCGCAACCCGATGGGAATGCTCACTTCCACGCCCACGCTCCAGTTGGGATAATCGCGGGAAACCGCCTGGCTGACGGCCTCTCCCATATCTCCGCTAACGCTGGTTCGCAGGGTGTCATCATTGAATATAACATCCTGGGCAGTTCCGGAAAGCCCGCTTCCGCCCAACGAGCCGACCAAATCCACACTGGGCAGCGCCTCCCAGCGAGCGGCGTTCGCCAGGGTGCGCACCGCTTCGATCTGTTGTTTTGTTGCCAGCAAGTCATAATTATTGTCCAGAGCGTATTGCACCAGGATATCCACCGGCTCCAGGGGAAAATCGGCCGGGGGATCGTCGATGGCGATGAAGCGGGATTTTCCGTTTTCCGGGCGCATTCCGATCAACGCGGCAAGCTGGTCGGAGAGGCGGTCGAGGTATTCTTCGCGGTTCAGCAGCAGCAGTTCCTGCTCCGCCAGGAAGGTGCGGGCGTTGGCCACCTGGTTGGGGCCGATCAGCCCGGTTTTTGCCCGCAACTCGGTTTCCCGGAGAAACTCGGCTCCCCGGTCGCGGGTGAGCTTTTGCACCGCGTAATCGCGCTCGGCGGCGTAAAGATCCCAATAATCGCTCTCCACTTCGGCGCGAATACTCAAGACGGCCTGGTCATAGCGGGCCCTGGCTGCTTCCAGTTCCCGCTCTGCGCTGGCCAGTTGTTTTCGGGCGGAGGCGGCAAATCCCCTTAACAGCGGCTGGCGCAGGCTTAAGCTGCCGAAAGCGTTGTATTGTGGATTCAAAAACGCGAACTGGGAATTGGTTTTCAGGCGAATGCTGTTCACCGCCGCCTCCACTTCGGTGCCGATGGGCAGGCTCCAGCGCAATCCTGCCCGGCTGATGGATTCCTGGGTTACCAGAACCGCGGCGCCGGCAAAAAAAGAGGCGCTGGGCAGCTCATCGTCAAAATAATCGAAGCTGAGGAACAGTTCCGGGTCGAAGAAGCCTTTTTCCCGGCGCACCGTCCCCCGGGCCGCCAGGTAAGCTGCCTCCGCCTCCCGAACCGGAGCGGCGCTTTTCAGCCCCTGTCGCACGGCGTTGTCCAGGGCCAGGGGGGTCCCTTCTAACTGTTCCAAAATACTTTGCAGGGCGCTGTCCGGGTTGGCCGGGCGGGTTTGCCCGGCGGCGAATCGGGTTGCTCCGATCATTGCTATAAATATCATGGGAAGAATCAGGCAGCGTAACGGTGCGCCAGACCTGTACAATCGCAGTAACATCGTATCCTCATGGGTTAATAATTAAAGACACTACCTACGAAAAGGCGGTGAAGATAGTTCTACATGACGCCAAATACAACCGGAAGTTTTCAGCCCCCCGGAACCTTCTCAGATCAGCCCTACCGGAAGATCGAATGCCCGTTCCAGGAACCAGGTTATTCCGAAAAACAGGATAATCCCCGACGTCGCCCGGGTAATCTGCTTCTTGTAACGAGACTTCAGGATCGCCCATACCAGCGGCAGCATCAGCGCCACAATAGCCACCTGCCCGATCTCCACCCCGATGTTGAAGGAGAACAGCGAAATCGCCAGCCCTTTGGCGGGCAGGCCCAGGTTGCCGAGCACGTTGGCGAAGCCGAAGCCGTGCGCCAGCCCGAAGATTCCGGTAACGATCCAGCGATAATCCACTTTTTTGATGAAAAAATTCTCCGCCGCAATGTACACGATACTCAGGGCGATGGCGGATTCGATCAACCGCGGCGGCAAATTCACGATTTTGAGCGCCGCCAGGGTGAGGGTGACGCTGTGGGCGATGGTAAAGGAGGTGACGATTTTGACCAGGTCGCGGAAGCGCCCCCCGATGAGGATCAGTCCCAACAGGAACAAAATGTGATCCGCCCCGATGAAAATGTGCTGGATACCCAGGAAAATGAAAGCCTGCATCTGCATCCAGGTTCCGGGGCCCTCCGGCGTGAATTCGATCTGGCGGGTCTGGTGTACCTGTTCGATCACCACGTTCCAATATTTCCCCCGGTAATTCACCCGCCCGAAGCATTCGAAAAAAGGATAGACCTGGTTGGTAAAATCCGCCGTAAAAGAGAGCACCTCGGGATTGCCGGCGCCGGTCGCGCGGAAACTCAGGAGCACCAGCTCTTCCCCCAACTGGTTCTTAGCAAAGCGCATTTCCTGCGGCTGAAGATCCACTGCGAAATAGTTAATCCGCACTTCGCTTCCTTCCCGGATGTAGCGGAAGAGGCGTTCCCGCTCCGCCAGCAGTTGCGCTTTCTCGATCCGCCCGGTATGGGGATCGGGAGCGATGCCCAGCTCTTTGCCGATCTCCGGCGCGATCATCTCGAATTCCGCCCTGAGGGTATCCGGCCCTACCTCCATATTGAAAAACACCGAGTACACCGGATGCGCGGGAGCAGGAATTGCCCGGAGCAGCAGAAAAATAAGGGGGAAAAATAAGTTACGAGTTGCGAGTGTTGAGTTGCGAGTTTGGGGTTGCAATTCGAGAGCCTTAACCGGGGCGGTGGAATGGTCTTGAGACATGGTTTGGTATTCGAATGATAAAAACGATTTTATGCCGGGATCGATCCGGGGCTGGCAAAGATACGGTTTGGGGAGAAGGGAAGGCAAGGGAATTTTCGCCGGGGCGCCGGAGAGTTGTGTGATTTTCAGGAAAAAGCTGAGATACTCAACCCGGGGTTGACATTCACCCTCCCGCCCGCTAAATTTTCCCTCTTTTAAAAACCAGCAACCAGAAACCGGAAACCTGATTCTTCAACAAGGAGCGTCCCCCATGCCCAAATCCTCCTCCAATGCCGACACCTTCCCCTTCGGCCAGCAGATCGTCTGGCAGCCCAACCCGCAGTGGATTGCGGAGAGCAACTTGCAGCGGTTTATGGACGCCCACGCTATCGCCGGTTACGATGAGCTTCACCGCCGCTCCGTGGCGGATATTGCCTGGTTCTGGGACGCGATAATGAAAGACCTCGATATTCAGTTCTATCAGCCCTATCAAACCATCGTCGATCTCAGCAACGGGATTCAATTTCCCGAATGGTGCGTGGGCGGAGAGATGAATATAATCCACAACTGCCTGGATAAATGGCAAACCACCCCGGTGCGCAACCGCGTTGCGCTGCGCTGGGAAGGGGAGGAGGGGAAGCAGAGAACCCTCAGCTACGGCGATCTCTACCGGGAAGTGAACCGCTGCGCCAACGCCCTGCGCCAGTTAGGCCTGGGCAAAGGAGACGCGGTGGGGCTGTATATGCCCATGATCCCGGAACTGGCCGTCGCGTTCCTGGCGATCATCAAAATCGGGGGAATCATCTTGCCGCTCTTCAGCGGCTACGGGCCCTCCGCCGTCTCCACCCGCCTGTCCGACGCCGACGCGAAGGCGCTCATCACCGCCGACGGAATGTTCCGGCGCGGCAAGCCGGTGCTGATGAAGCCGATCGCCGACGAAGCGCTGAGAGACGCGCCCACGGTGCAGCACGTCATCGTGGTGAACCGCATCGACGCCGCAACGCTGCCCTGGAAGCAGGGGCGCGACCGCCGCTGGGAAGAGTTAGTGCCGCAGCAATCCCCACAGGCAGAGACCGCGCGCACCGCTGCGGAAGACGTCTTGATGGTGATCTACACCAGCGGCACCACCGGCAAACCCAAGGGCGCGGTGCACACCCACTGCGGGTTCCCGGTCAAATCCGCCCAGGATATGTATCACCCCATGGATTTGAAACCGCAGGATACCCTGTACTGGATGACCGACATGGGCTGGATGATGGGCCCCTGGGAGGTCTTCGGAACCCTGCTCATCGGCGCGACCATGGTATTTTACGACGGCGCGCCCGATTACCCCGCCGCGGATCGCCTCTGGAAGATGGTGGAGCGGCACGGCGTCACCCACCTGGGCGTCTCCCCGACCCTGATCCGTTCGTTAAAAACCCACGGAACCGCTCCGCTTGAGAAACACGACCTCAGCAGCCTGCGCGCCGCCGGCTCCACCGGCAGCCCCTGGGACCCCGATTCCTGGCTGTGGCTGTTCCGCAACGTCCTGAACGGCGAAAAACCGATCCTCAACTACTCCGGGGGCACCGAGATCAGCGGGGGGATCGTCTGCGGCAACTTCTTCAAGCCGTTGAAACCCTGCGCCTTCTCCGGCGCGGTGCCGGGCATGGATGCGGAGGTGGTCAACGAAGAAGGAAAGCCGCTGCGCGGCGAGGTAGGGGAGTTGATCGTGCGCCAGCCCTGGATCGGCATGACCCGGGGATTCTGGCGCGACCGCCGGCGTTACCTGGAAAGCTATTGGAACCGCCTGGAGAATATTTGGGTACACGGGGATTTCGCGGCCATCGACAACGACGGCCTCTGGTATATCTTAGGCCGCAGCGACGATACCATCAAGATCGCCGGGAAGCGGCTGGGTCCCGCGGAGGTGGAGGCCATCGTCAACGCCCACGAGGCGGTGGCAGAATCCGCCGCCATTGCGGTGCCCGATCCCCTGAAGGATAACGAAGTGGTGGTATTCTGCGTGCTCAAACCCGGCGTTCCGGGCGATGAAAAACTGCGCGAAGAATTGCTGGAGCGCATCATCGCCGAATTGGGCAAGCCCCTCAAACCCCGGGAAATCCGCTTCGCCGCCGCGCTGCCCAAAACCCGCAACGCCAAAGTGATGCGCCGGGTCATCCGCGCCGCCTACTTAGGCTTGGACCCCGGCGACCTCAGCAGCTTAGAAGACCCCGGAACCGTGGAGGCGATCCGGGAGGCGAATTAAGAAGTATTCAGGTGTTCGTGCGGTCAAGTACCCGGTAATGGGCAAGTGGTGAGTAATGAAACTCATTGTGGTGCGTTATTTTCTAAATCAACGCACAAGCGCCTATTTGAGTGATACCCGTGATTCTATACTTTACGCGGTCTTAAATGAGACTTTTTAAAGAGGATGTACACTTGATTGTACTCATTCGTTTTCCACACCCCGGCATTCCGGGGTGGCAATCCCGGAACGGAGGCTGTTGCAGATTGACTAAAAAACGGCTCCAGTCTGTCATTCCCGCATGTTTTAAGCGGGAATCTATGACTTTGTGGCTGTGGATTCCCGATAAAAGCATTCGGGAATGACAATCTGCAACAGCCTCAACGCCGGGATTACCTCACTTCAGTGAGGAATGCCCCCCCCTCAAAAGTCTCATTAAATCCCGCGCGAAGTATAATATTTCATCATAGCGATTTTTATCCAACGGGCATTCCAGCAACTCATCGAATTCCTTTACTCTTCGGAAATGATTTTCTTCAAAAAATGCTTACAATTGAGCCATTCCTCGGAAAAATTATCATCTTCCATAAGATCGGCATACAGAGATTCGATTTCGTATTTCAGATTCTGGATGGCCTCGATGGGATCATCGCCATAGGCGTACAACGGTAAATCCACAGTTCGGACGATGTAGCCGCCATCATCGGTTTCCAGAACGGCCTCTAAGGGTTGGGTGAGTTTTTTGGCAGGCAAAACATGTATTTTGATGATCTCACCGGGAAATATTTTTTTCGATTTGCCGGAAGACCGGGCGGCTCCCTTGATGAGCCGTTCGATTTCTTGCTGTGCAACCCGCTCTTCTTCCAAAACTTCCCGGACGCTCTCTTTGATGAGCAGTTTCAATTCCTGGTCGCTCATATCTTCTCCCGGATTCTTTTTGATGATAACCGTTAGCAAGATAGATACTTTTCAATGGAAATAAAAACAAAATTCTCCGGCTACATCAAAAACCGCCCCAAACCAGGATCCCCCAAAAGGCAAGCAAAAACCCTTGAACACCCTGCCTGGGATGCGGCAGTCAGGCAGGCATAACACCCGAACACTTTTTCACCCCCCCAACGTCGCCAGGAGAACCCCCGCCACCACCGCCGAACCGATCACCCCGGCCACGTTGGGGGCCATGGCGTGCATGATCAGGAAATTCTGCGGGTCCTCCTTCGCGCCCAAAACCTGGCACACCCGGGCGGAGTCCGGCACCGCCGATACCCCCGCCGCCCCGATGATCGGGTTGATCTTCTCTTTCAGGAACAAATTCATGAATTTGGCGAAGAGCACCCCTCCGGCGGTCGCCACCCCAAAGGAAGCCGCTCCTAACGCAAAAATCTTGATGGAATCGGGGGTGAGGAAGCGGTGGGCGTCCGTAGAAGTTCCCACCGTGAGTCCCAGCAAAATGGTCACGATGTCGATAAAAGCGCTGCGGGCGGTCTTGGCCAGCCGTTCGGTAACTCCGCACTCCTTCAACAAATTGCCGAAGAAGAGCATCCCTAACAGCGTCAACGATCCGGGGGCAATGAAGCCGGTGAGCAGGAATCCCATGATCGGGAAGAGCACCCGCAGGCGGCGGCTGACCGGTTTGGAAGGCTTCATGCGGATCAGGCGCTCCTTTTTGCTGGTCAGCAATTTGATGATCGGGGGCTGGATGACCGGCACCAGGGCCATGTATGAATAAGCGGCGATGGCAATCGCGCCTAAGTACTGGGGAGCCAGCTTGGAGGAGAGAAAGATGGCGGTAGGCCCGTCTGCCCCGCCGATAATCCCGATGGCCGCGGCGTCCTTCATGGAAAATCCTAAGTAGAGCGAGCCTAAAAAAGTGGCAAAAATGCCCGCCTGCGCCGCCGCTCCCAATAAAATCAACCGGGGATTGGACAACATGCTCGAAAAATCGGTCATGGCCCCGATACCTAAGAAGATCAGCGGCGGGTAATATCCCTGGGTAACGCCCTGGTAGAGAATACTCAGAACGCTGCCGGTTTCGTACACCCCGATATTCATGCCCTCGGAAAAGGGGATGTTGCCGAGCAGGATGCCGAAACCGATCGGCACCAGCAGCAGGGGTTCATAATCCTTGGTGATCGCCAGCCACAGGAAAAAACCTCCCACCAGCAGCATGATCAGGTTGCCCCAGGAAAAATTACCCAGCGCCCCGGTTTGTAGAAAGTTGAAGAGAATGTCCATGATATTTCCTCAGGCTTTTTCGACCAACCTCTGTCCCGGCAATGGAGAAGATGCCCGGAACCCGCCAACCCCGGAACGAATCATCGCCGGCAAGCGGATCAATCGAATTCCACCAGCGCCTGGCCTTCGATAACCGCGTCGCCGACCGCCACCGGGATCGCTTTGATTTTTCCGGCGGTGGGCGCGGCAATGGAGGTGTTCATTTTCATGGCTTCGATCACCAGCAACACCTGGCCCTCGCTGACCTGCTCGCCCGGTTTGCATTTGATTTCCATGACCGTTCCGGCAATCGGCGAGGTGACCGCCCCGCCGGCAGACCTCTTCGCGGCGGAACCGCGCGAGCGAGCCGGTTTGGCCGGCCCCGGCGCAGCAGCCGCGGGCGACGCCGGTGAAAGCGGCTGAACCTGGGGCAGGGGAGAGGGGATGTTCGTCGGAAAACCTTCCCCGATATCCAGCACTTCCACTTCCACTTCATACGCAACACCGTGAACGGTGATTTTCAGCTTCATGGTTGTCTCCGGTATTTGTGTGTCCAGACCTCGAAGGTTTCCGAAACCTTTGAGGTCTTTATCTCTACTTTAAGACTTTAAAATGGGGCAGAGTGATCATAGTCTAATTACGCCCACATTCTTGAAATGGCAGAATAATTTAATGGCAAAATGATTTGAGTGTGTACCAAATTGCAGGAAATGATAGAAATTATAGGGAAGCTGGATTCCCGCGAAAGCGGGAATCCAGTTTTTTCAAAGGTTTATGGATGCCCGCTTTCGCGGGCATGACAACTTGAAACGTATTTTCCTGTAAAATGGTACGCACTCAAATGATTTTTGAATTATTCTGCCATGGAATCATTTTGCTTTATTCTTCTTAGAAAAACACCCTGTTCAATGGTTCTACGTCTGCACTTTTCCTCTAAAGTCTTAAAGTAGAATTATTCGCGCTTTAGGATGGTTTCCTGCCAACCACGTGGGAACCTAACAGTACTGCCCGCCCCTGCATGGACCAGGGGCTGGCGTGCTCGCCGATCAGCGGTACCCGGCGCACGCTGCGAATGTAAAAGCGCCCTTGCAGCATCGTCCCCACCGCCGCGGCAATCAGCACCAGGGTCAGGTTGTCGATGGTCTGCTCTTTTTCCAGGGCTAATTGCTTTTCCCGCTCTTCCCGGAGATGCCCTTTCTCATCCAGCCAGCGCATCAAGGCCACCCCCAGGGAAATGGCCGCCAACGCCGCAAAAACGATCAATAACCCTACAATGGTCAGATTGATCCCGAAAGAGATGGTTTCGTTCATAGCGCTTCCTCTTACGCA